>CAMCXP010000108.1 GCA_945883395.1 Melioribacter roseus P3M-2 | reverse complement strand
TGAACATAGGCGTCGAGATTGATGCCGAGGTCCTTGATCATCCGTCCTGCCTTGTTCACCGTCAGGTCTCGCACGGTGTTGCTGTGCGTATGGCCATCTTGCAACGACTTCTTCACTCGTGATTCACTCTGGGAACTATGCCAAAACGTACTGACCTTCGCACAATTCTTGTCATCGGATCTGGTCCAATCGTCATCGGACAGGCGTGCGAGTTTGACTACTCAGGTACGCAAGCGTGTAAGGTGCTGCGTGAAGAGGGATATCGTGTAGTTCTGATTAACTCCAACCCGGCGACAATTATGACGGATCCGCATGTTGCGGATGCCACCTACATTGAGCCGATCACGCCGCATTTTATCGAAGATGTTATCCGAAAGGAGCGGCCAGAGGCTATCCTTCCAACCATGGGCGGACAAGTCGCGCTGAATGCGGCAGTGGCTTTGCATGAACAGGGGATCCTTCACAAGTACAACGTCGAACTCATCGGTTCGCAGATCTCATCGATTCATAAAGCTGAGGATCGCGAGCTCTTCCTCAATGCCATGTTGAAGATTGGCATGGAGATGCCACGTGGCGGTTTCGTGCATGACTTCGATGAAGGCATGCACATGATCGACACAGTGGGATTCCCAGCTATCATACGGCCGTCCTTTACCATGGGTGGAACAGGTGGAGGAATTGCCTACAACATGGAAGAGTATCGGGATATGCTCCGCAATGGACTCGTGGCGAGTCCGGTTAGCCGTGTCTTGGTAGAGGAGAGCATCATTGGCTGGAAGGAATATGAGCTTGAGGTAATGCGGGATACCAAGGACAATGTTGTGATCATCTGTTCTATTGAGAACGTTGATCCGATGGGGGTTCATACGGGCGACTCAATCACTGTTGCACCAGCGCAGACACTGACTGATCGCGAATATCAGCGCATGCGTGATGCTGCCCTCAAGATCATCCGTGAGATTGGTGTTGAAACAGGCGGATCGAATATCCAGTTTGCTATCGATCCGCTTGACGGTCGGATGGTGGTAATCGAGATGAACCCGCGGGTGTCGCGAAGCTCCGCATTGGCATCAAAGGCCACAGGGTTTCCAATTGCAAAGATTGCCGCCAAGCTTGCTGTTGGTTACACGCTCGACGAGATACTCAATGACATAACAAAGAAAACCCCAGCATGCTTTGAGCCATCAATTGACTATGTCGTGGTAAAGATTCCACGATGGGATTTTGAAAAGTTCCATGAAGCCGACAATTCATTGGGGATTCAGATGAAGTCGGTTGGCGAGGCAATGGCATTCGGACGAACATTCAAGGAAGCCCTGCAGAAGGCATTGCGGTCGCTTGAGCAAAAGCGATTCGGATTTGGATTCGACAATGCCTCGTATCTCGACACAGCCCCGCTGTCGGATGCTGCACGCGACCACGTTCGCGCTCGTCTCCGATTGCGCACATCGACGTCGATCTTTGATCTCTGTGAAGCGCTACGCATTGGCATGACGAAGGAAGAGATTCACGATCTCACCAAGTACGATCCGTGGTTCATCGAGCAGTGCGATCAGATTGTCCGCGAAGCTCTGTCGGTTATCGAGCAGACAACAACGGGAGTAACGCTAGCCGACATGTCGAAACATCAGATGCGCCGCTTGAAGCGCTACGGTTTTTCGGATCATCAGGTGTCCGTCCTGACAGGTGCATCGGAACGCGACGTGCGTGCACGACGCGTCGAACTCGGCGTTCTGCCCGTGTACAAGACAGTCGATACGTGTGCAGCGGAATTTGAATCGGAGACTCCGTACCATTTTTCTTGCTACGATACCGAAAATGAAGCCATCCCGTCGAATGCAAAGAAGGTTGTTATTCTCGGCAGCGGGCCAAACCGTATCGGTCAAGGTATCGAGTTTGACTATTGCTGTGTGCAGAGTGTGTTTGCGCTTCGCACATGTGGATACGAAGCCATCATGATTAACTGTAATCCCGAAACAGTCTCGACGGACTATGACACAACGAGCCGATTATACTTCGAACCATTGACATTTGAAGATGTCATGAATGTCATTGATCTCGAACGTCCCGACGGTGTGATCATAACATTTGGTGGACAGACACCTTTGAAGCTCGCTCAGGCACTTTACGAGGCCGGTGTGCCGCTCATTGGAACATCACCGGAGGGTATAGATCTTGCTGAGGATCGGCAACGTTTTGGTGAACTCCTCGAGAGACTTTCCATTGCATGTCCACCATGGGGTACCTGCAAGAACGAAGAAGATGCTGTAGTCATTGCACATCGCATCGGCTATCCTGTACTTGTGCGTCCGTCATATGTTCTCGGCGGTCGCGCGATGCAGATCTGTTATCGAGAAGAAGCACTTCGAGACTACATGCGGACGGCGATAGCGCAGGATCCCGAGCGTCCCGTCCTAATCGACCACTTCCTCGAAAATGCTATTGAGTTCGATGTTGATGCCGTCAGCGATGGGATCACTACGGTTGTCGGTGGAATGATGCAGCACATTGAGGAGGCCGGAGTGCACTCCGGTGACTCGTCATGTGTTCTTCCACCGTACAACATATCGGAAGAGATTCTTGCCACAATGCGTTCGCATGCCGAGGCGATGGCCAGAGAGTTAAAGGTTATCGGACTGCTCAACATTCAGTTCGCGGTGCAGAATGGTGATGTCTATGTGCTCGAGGTAAACCCGCGTGCATCACGCACCGTGCCGTTTGTGTCGAAGGCCACAGGTGTTCAGCTCGCGCAGTTCGCAACGCGGGTAATGTTGGGTGAGCCGGTAGCAACGCTTGGTATCCCGCACTTCAATACGTCGATGCAACGTATCGCTATCAAAGAATCTGTGTTCCCGTTCTCGAAGTTCCCTCATGCGAGTGTGTTTCTCGGACCCGAAATGCGGTCGACTGGGGAAGTCATGGGCATGGACTCCTCGTTTGGTCGTGCAATTGTGAAATCACACATATCGGCAGGTAATACGCTTCCACTCACGGGCAGCGTATTTATCTCTCTTAGCTCGCACGACAAGTCGCAACGTGCTGTTGAGATGGCTCGTGGTTATCATGACCTCGGATTTGTGATTCTGGCCACAAAGGGAACGGCCGTCTTTCTCGAGTCGGAAGGTATTCCTGTTACGGCTGTTCGGAAACATTATGAAGGACGTCCGAGCATTATCGATCAGATTGCAAACGGTGATGTTCAAATCGTGATCAACACGCCACTGGGTGAAAACGCACGCTACGACGAGGCTGTGATGGGGCGGACTGCAATGAAGTATAGGGTGCCGTTCTTTACCACCCTTGCTGCAGCTGAAGCATCCTTGCACGGCATCATCGCACTCCGTGGTGAGACCTTCTCTTCGGTGTCACTGCAGGAGCATTATGCGGCGACCAACTCCTGAACTTGAGCGTGTCTGGACCGTGCGTGACCTTATCACCTGGGGTCAGGAATACTTCAGCACCAAGGGAGTCGATTCACCTCGGCTGACTATCGACTTGCTGCTCTGTTCCGTACTTGGCATTTCCCGTCTTGCTCTGTACATGCAGCATGATCGCCCCCTGACGCGCGACGAACTCACACAGCTGCGCGGGTACGTTACCAGGCGTAGCCAACGTGAGCCATTGCAATACATCCTTGGGCGGGGAGATTTTTACGGGTTGCAGTTCGAGGTCAATCCCGCAGTCCTCATTCCACGTCCGGAAACAGAGATCCTAGCTGATCGCTGTATTCGCTGGATTACGCTAACACACGCACCGCTTGTGCGTGCTCTCGACATCGGGACGGGGAGTGGTTGCATTGCACTGACGGTTGCGCATCATTGTCCGGAAACATCGTGGACGTGTGTCGATCGGAATCGCGACGCACTCGAGGTTGCTCACCGCAATGCGCAGCGACTTGCACTTAACGATCGCTGCACGATGCAGGTCCTTGACATCCTCGAAACTCTGCCCCCGGGGATGTTTGATGTGATCACCATGAATCCACCCTACATCAGTCCTGAAGAAGTCCAGACGCTCGACGATGAGGTGCGATTGCATGAACCCGAGACGGCACTCACCGACAATGCTGATGGGCTCACATTCTACCGTCGTTTCGCCGAACTTGCGCCAGCATGCTTGGCGTCAAACGGACGAGCGTTTCTTGAGCTTGGGTATGGGCAGGCTGATACCATTACATCATTGATGCGAGCCAGCCGGCTCGATACGATCGTTGTCGATGATTTGGCCGGTATTCCACGCGTTCTCGAGGTATTCCACAATCACATTACTACCGCGTAACACTACCCCCCGGCACAGCGGCTATACGAAACCTTTTTTCGTAACTTGCCGCTGTCTGTTGGCAAACACAACGGCTCAACACCATTGAATCCATGATCGAACACGAGCAAATCAACGTTGACACCCATCCTAACTACGTCGTCGTTCATCTTCGCGGTCAGTTTACGGGTGGGGAAGAGACTGACACTATGCAACGCGTCATCACCTCAGCCCACGTTGACGGCCCACTTCACGTGATCCTCGAGCTAACCGATGTGACGTACGTGAATTCGTCGTTCATGAGTGCGTTGCTCGCGTCGCAGTCGAACGTAAGTCGTCGGGGTGGAAGTCTGGTGATGTGTCACCTTCCGGAAAGCCTTGAACGAATTTTCACAGTCACACGGCTGAATAACGTCTTTCGCACATTCCTCAATGCAGACGAGGCAGCGAGGTCTTTCTCAACTGAACAATAACAATATTCTGTTTCCACGAAGGGTGATGTATGAAGAACATGACGAACACGATCATCATGGTAGCCTGTCTTGTTGCAGCCTACGCGGTGTTCTTTCTCGTGCTAGGAGCTGAAGGAAACTTCACTGATCCAAAAACGGGTGCTGTGGATATGCACAACCCACAGAATGCACTGGGCATGGTCTACACTGGTGGTTGGCTCGTAGGTCTGCTGATTGCATCTATCCTTATTGCAATCACCTTTACAGCTGAGCGATTTCTTTCAATTGGTAAGGCCGCTGGCAAGGGTGATATGCACGGTTTTTCTAAAGACGTTGTTGCCAGCGTTCAACAGGGTAATTACGCTGCTGCGATCTCGGCTTGCGATGCCCAGCGCGGCTCGCTCGCCAACATTCTTCGTGCTGCTGTTGAGCGGTATAAGATGGTTGAGAACGATTCAAACCTCAATGCCGATCAGAAGCTGCAGGAAACGCAACGTGTTGTTGACGAAAACATGAATCTTGAAACGCCGCTTCTAGAGAAGAACTTGAACATTCTCTCTACTGTTGCCTCGGTGTCGACGATGATTGGTCTTCTTGGTACGACAATCGGTATGATCAAGGCCTTCCAGGCTCTGGGTGCAGCGGGCACTGTATCGGCGCAGCAGCTCTCGATCGGTATCTCTGAAGCACTGTACAACACTGCTGGTGGTCTGATTGCCGCCATCTTGTCGATCATCTTCTTCAACTTCTTCACGACGAAGGTTGACAACTTCACCTACCAAATGGACGAGGCGATCCAGCAGCTGATGGAAACGCTTGCGATCCGTACAGGCACAAAGGCCTGATCACCTCAACGGTAGGGAGAACCCATGTCGAAAATCAAAAAGAAGCGGATTGGCTTCGTCTTGGACATGACTCCGCTGGTGGACATTACGTTCCTCCTGCTGACGTTCTTCATGTTCACTGCGAAGTTCAAGAGTGATGCTGAAAACCAGCAGAAGTTCGAAATCAAACGCCCGCAAACGCAGTCAGACACAGCCAAGATTCCTGAGAAGGACTTGGTTATGATCAAGATCGCAGTAGACACGGTCACAAAGGACACAGCCTTCTATCTCTCAATGGTTGCCGAGCAGGACATTATCGAGCTCCGTAGTCGCATGAAAGAAGGGGGCTTTCCCGAAGTCGACGAAAAGTCAATCGTCTACAAGATCAAGGATACGATCTGGCTGGGTAAGGCGATCTTCTATTGCCGCGATGCCAATCGAAATGCGGTCTTTGCCATTGATGCAGACCGCCGTTTGAAGTATCGCTGGGTTGAACAGGCCGTGAATGAACTTCGCAAGAAGAAAGCCACGTCATTCAACTTCGTCACGGAGAAGAAGACGGGGATGTAACTCCGGCTCCGCTTCCGTGGTCTACCAATTAACTACATGAACTCGAAGCACAGGTGATCGCATGGCAGGTGGTGGCGTATTAGGCGGTGGCCAAAAACAACGGCGTGGTAAGGCCGGAAAACGGAAGGCCAAAAAGCGTCTCGGGTTTCATCTCGACATGACGCCATTGGTAGATATTACCTTTCTCCTTCTCACGTTCTTTATGCTCACGACGTCGATGATCACTCCTCAGACGATGGAGATGAGCGTGCCGCCGGAGATTGATACACCGATTGAGGTAAAGCAATCCGAACTTCTTACGATTCGTATTCGCCAAGATGGCTCGGTGTTTTACAACATGGGTGTGGATGCTCCACAACGGTTTGTTCTTCCTACGCGTACGAACGGTGGTGGAGTTGATTACAAGAAGACGTTAGCAGAGTTGAAGAAGGTTGTGGTGGAACAAAACGTTGCGTTGAAGAATCGTTGCATCGTGGTGTTAAAGTCAGACGGAGAGGCACCGTATGGGCTTGTCGTGCAGGTTCTAGACGAACTCAACGCAGCAGAGCCAGACATCATCGACCGACTAAAGCGTGAGCACGGAATCAACGAGCGTAAGCGTAAGTTTACGGTGTCACCTTATCAGGCTACGGATGCCCAGG
>CAMCXP010000107.1 GCA_945883395.1 Melioribacter roseus P3M-2 | reverse complement strand
CCCCTACCTACGGGACGCATCCCGATATGGTGCAAGGACTTATCGCCGGCGGACAAGGCGCGATGTTCCATGCTGTGGAAGGTGCTGAGGACCGTCCGGATCTGGCCGAGAGCGATTTGCGGGCGTTGCACCTGGCCCCGAACGACGTCGTGTGCGGTCTGACGGCTTCGGGTCGGACGCCGTACGTGGTCGGCGCGCTGGCCTATGCACGATCCGTGGGATGTCCGACGATACTGATTAGTACCAATGCCAAGCCCCTTGTCACCTCCTTTTGCCCCCATGCCGACGTGTATATATGTCCGGTCGTGGGCCAAGAGCCAATCACTGGATCCACCCGGATGAAGTCGGGCACGGCGCAGAAAATGGTGCTCAATATGATTTCAACCGCCTCCATGGTGCGGATAGGGAAGACCTATGGCAACGTGATGGTTGATCTCCAACTGACCAACGCAAAACTGGTTGAACGCGCCCGCAAGATCGTCATGACCCTCGGCGGCGTCTCGTACGACGAAGCATCACGTCTGTTGGATGCGGCCGACGGGCACGTGAAAACTGCTCTCGTGATGGCTGCACATGATTGCTCACGAGAAATCGCCGCAGAACGTCTTGCAGCTGCCAATGGATTTGTACGCCTAGCAATGGAGACTACAACGTGACACATACAGATTTGATCCAACGTGCCCTCGAGCACGGAACTGACCACGCGGCATTTGTCGCTCGCGCTGAACAACGCGCTGCATCGACAGATGCTGGCGACCCGTATCTGGAGTATCGCAAGCTCAATGTCGCACGTGTGCAGCGCCAGGCCAAAACGTACACACCATCAGATGAGATGCTCGCAGCAATGCGCGGTGTTATATCGCCACAAACCTGGGTGTGCATCACCGAGGACTGGTGTGGCGACTCCGCGCAGACCGAAGGCATTGTGGCTGCGATTGCAGCATGCAACCCGCTGGTAACCTATCGCGTGCTCGACCGCGACACGCATCTCGATGCTATGGATATGTATCTGACAAATGGATCACGATCCATCCCGATCGTTATCTGCTTCGATGAGCACGGCGCACAGCAATGGGTGTGGGGCCCACGTCCAGATGCAGCTCTGCCCATCGTCGAGCAGTGGAAGACAGAACACACCGTCAACAGCGAGTGGTATCCAAAGCTGCACGCATGGTATGCGCAGCACGCACATCGTGAAGTCGAACATGACATCATTGCGCGGATGTCAGAGCACCAAGGAGCTTAACAGTGGAGATTGTCCAACTCGCAATGGATTTCATTCTTCATATCGATCAGCATTTGATCGATATCACGGCAGCATATGGCATGTGGACCTATGCCGTGCTCGCAGTGATTGTGTTTGCTGAGACGGGGCTTGTGGTTACGCCATTCTTGCCGGGCGACTCCCTGCTGTTCGCTGCCGGTGCCATCTGCGCACTCGGCACAATGAATATCTGGGTGATGATCGCACTGCTCATCGTAGCCGCCATCTTGGGTGATGCCGTGAATTACACCATCGGTAATCGACTCGGGCCCAAGATCTTCTCGAGTACCACATCGAAGTTACTCAATCGGGAACATCTCAACCGGACACATGCGTTTTACGAACGCCATGGCGGAAAGACGATCATCCTAGCGCGCTTCATGCCAATCATTCGTACGTTTGCTCCCTTCGTTGCCGGTATCGGCGCGATGCGGTACCGACAGTTTGCCGTGTATAATGTGGTTGGCGCAGTGGTCTGGGTAGCGTCGTTCTCGCTCCTCGGCTATTACTTGGGCAATCTTGACATCGTACGGAAGAAGTTTCCGCTGGTGATCGGTGTAATCATCGTGCTGAGCGTTCTTCCCGCAGTCTGGGAGGTTGTGCGCGCACGGAAGTCTGTGTAAGAAACATCGTTCTTTGCTTGGATGGCGAAACTGGCAGACGCACGAGACTTAAAATCTCGTGTCCCGTAAGGGGCGTGCGGGTTCAAGCCCCGCTCCAAGCACAACAATCTGTATGAAGGTGTGGAATGACGCGTTCAACAACAACACTTCTCGGTATAACGCTCTGTGCCTGTGTGCTCTCAGTGGCATCAATGCCCACGCAAGCGCAGCAATTGTTCACGCGCATACTCCCCGAGCAGACCAACGTGAACTTTCGCCACGTGTTCGAGAAGATCAACATCTCGAAGGACTCGCTCACACGGATTAACTCAATGGTGCCGGGCTGCGGCGTTGGTATCGGCGACATCACGGGTGATGGCAAGCCCGACATTGTTGTGTCGAGCTTTAGCGGAACAGGTTTCTATCGCAACGAAGGCAACTTCGTCTTCACCGACATCACGTCGCAGATTGGCTATCCGGAAGACTCTCTCCAGTTCACCATGGGCGTGAATCTGGTGGACATCGATGCTGATGGCGATCTTGACGTGTTCCTCGCGCGGTGGCAGAATACGGGCCGCTTCCTGATTAACAATGGTGACGGAACCTTCGTTGAACGCGCACAGCAGTACGGACTCGATCTCAAAGACGAGACCGTGCATAGCGTGTTCTTTGATTACGATCGTGATGGATTGCTCGATTGCTATCTCGTTACCTACTCAAATCACTACGCGATGTCGCGGGTCAACATGCGTCTCGATAGTGTCGTTGGTGCAGAAGCCGAGCGCAAACAACGCGAGCGTCTATCGATCCCGTCCTTCAGGGCCGAAACCGGTAACGAACGCAACGATAAGATGCAGAACCTGCGAGATATCAGTGCCACAGAAATGCGACACAATGGTGTAGCTGATAAACTCTATCGCAACCTCGGCAACGGCACGTTTCGTGATGTATCGTTCAGCTCGTGGATTGATGACGATGGTATGGGCCTTAGCGCAACAGTCGCCGATGTAAATCTCGATGGATGGCCCGATATCTATGTCGCAAACGATTTCAACTCGACCGACCTTTTGTACCTGAATAATGGCGATGGGACGTTCGCTGAAAGCATGATGCGCATGACACGTCGCGCATCAGTGTTTAGCATGGGTAGTGATATCGCAGACCTCAACGGTGATGGACTGCCAGACATTATCACGACAGACATGTTGCCTGAGAATCACTTCCGTCGCATCCTCAATGCGAGTAACAGTGGCGATATGTCGATCTTCAATCCGACATACGACTCAAATCAAGTATCGCGCAACATGGTTCAGCTGAATCGCGGCTTCAACCAGTTTTCCGACATCGGCTACATGACCAATATGGCTGCAACGGATTGGAGCTGGACATGCCTGATTCAGGACTTCGATCTTGATGGCATTCCTGAAGTGTTTATAGGCAATGGTTATACCGCCGATATCTCGAATCAGGATTACGTTCACAACATCAACAATCAGCAGCGCCTCAATCCGCCATCGATCGACTATCTGCGCGAACCGAACTTCATGTTCAAGCAGCGCACACCACTCGACTATTACAATGTCGGCTACGAATGGGGTGTATCAGATACGAGCACAACATTTGGCGCGGCATGGGGCGACCTCGATGGTGATGGCGATCTCGAACTCATCGTGCCAAACATGGATTCGGTGGTGTTCATCTATAAAAACAATGCGCTCGAGCAGAAGCGCGGTGGTGTGATCTGCATCAATTTTGCTGGTGCGGGCGGTAACACGGGCGGACTCGGAGCGAAGGTGCGCGTCGTGGCAGGGGGTAAATCCATCTACCGCGAGCATTGGCTTGTGCGCGGCTATCAATCATGCATGGATACCAAGATGTCTATCGGTGTCGGTAATGCAACCATCATCGACAGCGTCATCGTGCAGTGGCCCGACGGACCATCGCAAATCCTTACGAATCTTCCCGTGAACTCGACGCATACGCTTGCGTATGCCGATGCATCACCAACAACAACGTCATTGTTTAGAGCTCCGGAACCCGAGAAGGCAGTTTTCACCGATGCCAGCGCAACTTCGGGCATCACGTTCTGGCATGACGAGAACTACTTCGATGATTTCAAGCGCTATCGCTTGATGCCAACGCGTATCTCATGGGGCGGGCCGGCCGTTGCCGTTGGTGATGTTAACAACGACGGTCTCGACGACGTGATCTTTGGTGCACGCAAGGGCAAGAACCCTGTAACCTATCTGCAGAAAACACCAGGCACGTTCGTTGTTGCTAACGTCGGACTCGACGGCGTGGATACCACGTACGAATCACAAGCGATGTTGCTCATCGATATCGATGGCGATAAGGATCGTGATCTCGTGATAGCAGGGGGCGGCCCAGAGTTCAGCGAGGATGCACCCGAGCGCGGACTCCGCATCTATCTCAACAACGGCAAGGGCAAGCTTACACGCATGATGCAAGGTGTGCCTACGATTAGCACCAATGCCACAACACTCAACGCGAGCGACTACGATAATGATGGAGACATCGACCTCTTCATTGGTGGTGGCGTCGAGACCGACAATTATCCAATGCCAGCAACGAGCTATCTGCTCGAAAACAACGGCAAAGGCATCTTTACGGATGTAACCATGCAGCGCATGCCAACGGTGCGCAACATGGGCATCGTCCGCACTGCGCTATGGTCGGATGTCGACAACGATGGTCGTTTCGATCTACTACTTGCTGGTGAGTGGATGCCCCTTACCGTGATGCACAACGATGGTGCAGTTTTTACAGATTGGACGGTGAAGGCTGGATTGAACGAGACAACCGGTTGGTGGTATAGTCTGATGGGTGCAGATATCGATAATGATGGCGACATGGACTACATCGCCGGGAACATCGGTCTCAACACACGCTACCGCCCAACAGCCGAGCATCCCATTGAGATGTTTTCTGCCGACTTCGACGACAACGGTAGTGTCGACCCATTGATCACCTGGTGGTACAACGGGCGTCGTCACATCATCCGTGATCGCGGTAAGATTTATTCGCAGATGCCTACGCTGAATCGCCGCTTTAATGACTTCGTCGATTTCGCCATCTCACCTGTTGATTCGATCATCGGCGACACAGCTCTCATGAATGCCGCCTATTACAAAGCTGCCCGCATGATGGAGTCCGTCATGCTCATCAATAACGGCAACGGAACATTCGCCATTCGAACCCTGCCGGCAGAAGCACAGATCTCGCCTGTCTTGGGCATTGAGGCCATGGATTTGAATAACGACGCTCTGGTCGACCTCGTACTTACCGGCAACATGTATGGGGCTGAGGACGACGTTGTGCGGTATGATGCCGGCAAGGGGCTCGTGCTTATGAACCAGGCTGGAACAGACTTTACGCCCCTAACCATCCCGGAATCCGGGTTTGTGGTCCAGTTTGATGCCAGGGGGCTCGTATCGGTACGGAATCCAAAATCCGCCCAGACACCCGTCGTGCTCATCGCTGGGGTCAACCAGAGGAATGCCATGACGTACCTTCCAACGCAACCCACTATGAAGATCTATCCCGTTGATCCATCGAAGGTTACGTCCGGATTGTTCACCGTTGGAACTCTTCAGCGCAAAGTTGAGGTTTACTGCGGATCGGCCTACCGCGGTCAGTCCAGCTGTCACTTTTTTGTGCCTCCTGGATCTAGCTCTCTCACCACGTTTTATGGGGCTCGCAAGCTTGGCACGGCATCTGTCGGAGACAAGTGAGTGCAGCAACACTCAGAAATGACCGGGCTCCAGTTTTTTTCTCTTGCTGGATGCCAGCCGAAATTCTATTTTCCGCAACATTTTCCGATCGTAACGTGGAAGAGGGCATCTCATTCCGCCGCTGGCGAGCTGAAAACAAACAACTAAGCACGACAAAAACTGCACGAATTACGTTCATTTTTAAGGTGGTTGACCTATGAAGAGGATCTACTCGTTTCTCGTAGGTGTGGCTGTAATCATAGCGTCGATGGGCATCACAAGTGAAGCCCACGCGCAATTTTGTAGGCCAACACTGATGCCTGGCTTCTGGGGTCAGGGCATTACGTTCTTCGCTTTCGGTACGTTCTCCCGGAACTCGCCGGGAACGGACTACGCGAACCAAACAGGGTATGAGTATTACACGGGGGCAACATTGCTTGCTGCCCGCAATACTCCTATCACCACGCGGATCACGACGAATGCCTTCGGAACCAAGGGCTATTCGATCTGGATCGACTTGGACCAGGACGGAATTTTCACAACAGCTGAGCGGGTGCTCTGCGCTTTGGACTACGGCTTCTCTCCAGGAGCTGGATACACGACAACTGTTACGATCCCATGTACAGCACGTACGGGCGTAACACGTATGCGCGTATTCTTCATCACAAACCAGGGTGCATGCCCTGCAGATCCGTGCGTCTTCCCTGGATTCTCTCAGGGCGAATGCGAAGATTATAACGTTGAAATCATGGGCGACTTCGTTTCGTCCTTCCCGAACGACGCTCCGGATGCATCTGCGATTCTCCCCCGTGGCAATACATATGACGGATCGACAGCTAATCTTCCAAAGCCAAGCATGACGCTACGTGCGGGTCGTGCGGGCCAAGCCTTCACGCTGAAGTACCGCATTTTTGGTCCGCTCCCACTCGTCGATACGGTGTATCGTGCAGATTGGACAGCAACAGCACCAATAACGGGTACATTCCCAATGAATGTTGAGTCGTCACCATCAACAGCATCTGGTCCGGCAGCCGGCCCTGGTGCAGCGCTTGTGACAGCCAACATGATCGGTGGCGAATACACACTTCTTGTTGAGTCCGTAGGTGGATCAGCCTCGTGCGCCAATGTGTGGGCACGCGGCTTTACGGTGGCGGTTAATAAGGACATTTCAACGCGCCTTATTCGCTCGCCACAGGATAACACGCTACCACGCCGCTTCAAGTATCCAAACACAA
>CAMCXP010000106.1 GCA_945883395.1 Melioribacter roseus P3M-2 | reverse complement strand
CGCTTCGCATACGAGCTCACGCGCTTCAGTGGCGACTGGGTGCCATTCACACCTACAATCGGTAATCCTGGCTATCCACACCTCGATGCGATGGGCACAAGTCTTGGCTATTCCACGTTTACACGTGGTTCATGGATCCCAATGCTTCGTCCATTCTTTGGTAATCGCTCATTTGCAAGCCCTCCTGTGTTCGTCGAATGTGCTGTTCCCGTGGAACTCACATACTTCGATGCAAAGGCTCGCTCAAAGGGTGTCGATATCTTCTGGGAAACAGCAACGGAAAAGAACAATGCTGGCTTCCATGTCGAACGTCGTTCTATCAAGGAAGTAATGAACCTTGCAACTGGCACGTCACTTACATGTGTTGATCACACTAGCTCGATCGAAAACCCATGGCAGTCGATTGGCTATGTTGCTGGGGCTGGTAATGCAACAACAGTATCGAACTACAAGTATTTTGATGCGAACGTTGCAGTATCGACGACGTACGAGTATCGCCTGCGTCAGGTCGACGCAGATGGCGCTCAGTCGTTCTCGAACGTCGTGAATGTTGAATTTGGTTCAACGAACGCAGTTTCGCTCGATGACAACTTCCCGAACCCAACGAATGGCAAGACAACGTTCAGCTTCGGTGTTCCGTTTAGCTCGAAGGTGAAGCTTGAAGTGTTCGACATGATGGGCAACCTCGTTCACACAGTCTATGACAACAATGTCGCTGGTGCTACTTCAACGTATGCTGTTGAGTGGGACGGCCGTAATGGTCTCGGCATGGACGTAGCTTCGGGCTCGTACATGTACAAGCTGACTGTTGGCGAGACAGTGCTCTCGAAGAACCTCACAATCGTTCGCTAAGCGAATCGGTTAATCTTTTCGAAAGCCCTCGGCACCTTGTGTCGAGGGCTTTCGTTTGTTTATTGCGAGATTGCAGTATGAATCGAATAGAACTACTACAACACGCTAAGCAAGCTATTGTGTGGCAACGAGAGTCACTGTTGCTGTTAGATCAGGAACTGGACGCAGGATTCGTTGATGCAGCGCAGCTCCTTGCGCTAGCGACGAAGGTCGTGACGACGGGGCTCGGTAAGTCTGGTTTTATCGCTCGGAAAATGGCTGGCACGCTCACGAGTGTTCGCATCACGGGGGTCTACGTGCATCCAGTAGACGCACTGCACGGAGATCTCGGCTTACTCGGGGCTTCTGATGTACTCGTAGCGTTTTCGAAGAGTGGTGAAACGGCAGAGGTTGTTCACATTGTGAAGCTCGTTCGTGAGTTGGGTATGCCGGTAATCGCGATTACGTCGCGACGTGACACAACGATGAACGAGCTAGCATCCATCTGCCTCTATGCACCGATAGTGCATGAGTATGATGAGCATAATATCCTACCTACGACGAGTACAACACAAGCGTTGGTTCTCGCTGACCTCTTGAGTGTTGCCGCAGCACAGGTGAATGGTAACCTCGTTGAGCGTTTGCAACGTTCACACCCTCAGGGTGGAATAGGTGCCACGCTCCTACGTACTGTTGAGCAGGTTATGCATGCTGGGGATGCACTGCCACGTGTTTCAATGGATGCCACCGTGGCTGATGCAGTTAATGCGCTCTCGAAGAAAGCTCTTGGAATCGTCTGTGTGCTGGATAATAACGGTGCGCTTGCGGGAGTAATCACCGACGGCGACGTACGACGCTTGATGGCAACATCTTCCAATCCAATGGTTATGCCCGTTTGTGATGTGATGACTGCCAAGCCGGCAGTTGTACAGGCCTCTGAAACGCTGCATGCAGCACTGCAAGTGATGGAACAACGAGACCGTCAAATCAGCGCTGTGCCGGTTATGCAGGATGCTCGGTGTGTCGGTATCGTGCGCGTGCATGATATTGTGCGTGCGCAGTTTTGACTAACGACGTATCGGTTGCCGCGGTGCAGGTGTGATTATCGGTTGTTCGATTGCCTTGCGGCGTTGCGTCGCAGCAGGACGACGTTGTTGAACAAGCTGTTGGCGTGTACGCCGTGGAGCAACAACGCGCTGTTGTCGTGAAGGAGCGGGCTTTCGAATGGCGGCAGGTTTCGGCGGCGGTTGCTGCTGCTGTGTTGGAGGCTTGTACGTGGTATTGGATGCCGTTACATCCTTACGTGTGATCTTGACCTCGCGGACGGCTTCACCAGCTTTGCCGAATACAGCTAGAGGCACATCATTACGGAAGAACTGCACTGCTCCGGCGTTTTGTATCGACACCACGAACTTCTCCATTGCACTCCAACGATACTCGATCTCTGGCATCACGATTACCTGTTGAGAACGCGTGCCATCCATGGTGATGCTCACCCAAGCCGTATCCTGTGCAATGGCCGTAAGAATGATCGAATCAGTGGGAACGATGTTTCCATCTTCCGTAACGGTGAGCACCTCCTCGCTGGATTGCTCTTGTGTTGAGGACGAGTCGAGCATGCGAATCGCAAACCACAACATTATTGCAAGCAGGGATACGCCAATGCCAATGATCGCAATACGCGGAATGCGTGATGATGCAGTATGTATCTCCTGCATTGGTTGTTGTGCCGCAGCTCGCACCTTTTCCAAGGATGCAACAACAGCATCAGATGTCCGCTGTGCAACTTGGCGTAAGGAAACTGTTGATGTGCTTGGAGGGGGCGTTGGCTGGTAGGCGGGAAGTCGTTCGCCGACATCCTGCTGCTCGTCGAATGTTGCCGTCATGAGTGAGGCAACCTCATCCGAGGGAATTCCTAGGGCTGATCCAAGTGTTCGTATGAAGGATCGCACGTATACGGCAGGCAGAACGTCGTAACGCCCACGCTCGAGTGCTTCAATGTAGGGCTCTCGTATTTTCGTTGCTGTTGCGAGTTCGCGAATTGTTAATCCGCGACGCTGGCGCTCTGCTTGAAACCGTTGTGACAGTGGATCCATACCTGCAAATATGCCGTCCCTGCTCGACATTCATTCACCTTTTCGACGGTACGGTTATGGACTGGTCGTTGTGGCTTCACGGGGCGTATGTCGCCTTTGCCTTTAGCGTTCTCTTGTTTGGGGCGCTGGCCTATCGCCAAGTGCTCGACAACCTCGACGTCCGCCGTTTGCGATTCGGTGAGGATCGTGCGACATACGTTAGTGCGCCCGGCATTCTGATCGCTTCGGGAGTCACCATGGCTTGCGTCCTCCTTATGGGTCTCATGTACTCGATCCCTCATGAGTCAATCTTCCTCTATGCGCTTCCCTTGATCTTTCTGGTTCAGAATGTACAGATGTTTCTCAGACTGGTTTTTCAACGAACGCGCGTTACGACACACGGGATCATCGTCCGACCCGTCCTACGAAATGGTCTTGCATCCTTGCACTATGATCGAATGATTACCGTTTCGTTTCGTTCAGAACGGGTCTGGACGGCTGTGACGGTGTTAGATCCTACGAACGGGCCTGTGACGTTTCGTATTTTTACGTTTTCTGTTAGCCCCCTGGAGCGGATCTTGCGCGCGAACACACGTGCAGAGATTTTCTACGTCGGGACAAGCGAGCGCAACACTTCTTCAATACGGTAAACATTGACATGAAATCATCTATTCGCATCGCCTCGGGACAGGGATTCTGGGGCGACTTACAAAGCGCACCAATGCAGCAGGTGTCACGTGGTCCGATCGACTACCTCGTCATGGATTACCTTGCCGAAGTAACAATGTCGATTCTCCAGAAGCAGCGGATGCGGAATCCAGACCTCGGTTATGCGCGCGATCTTGTCGATGTGTGTGAAGAGATTCTTCCGTACCTCGTTGAACGCGGCATCACCCTCATCACAAACGGCGGCGGGGTAAATCCGATTGCAGCGCGTGATCGCATCTTTGAGGTTGCGAGGAAGCTTGGTGTTTCGGGACTTAAGATTGGTATCGTGATGGGCGATGATGTTTTGCCCCGTATCAGTGAGCTTGTCGAACAAGGACATGAGCTTCGGCACATGGAAACAGACGAGCCGATTGCGACGGTGAAAGATCGCCTCCTGAGCGCCAACGTCTATACCGGCGCATGGCCTGTGGTCGAAGCGCTGCGTCAAGGCGCGCAGATCATTATCACCGGACGCACCACCGATACTGGCCTTACGCTCGCTCCGATGATTCATGAGTTTGGATGGGGCGAACAGGACTGGGATTTGCTTTCAGCAGGAACAGTTGCAGGCCATATCAACGAATGTGGTGCGCAGGCGAGTGGCGGCAACTTTCTTGGAGATTGGCGTTCACTTCCGAACATGCACGATGTCGGTTTCCCAATCATCGAGGCGTTCCCAGATGGCTCGTTCGTTGTGACGAAGCACGAGGGTACCGGCGGAGCCGTTACACGTGAGACGGTGAGTGAGCAGCTGATGTATGAGATTGGTGATCCAACGATGTATATCACACCAGACTGCATTGCCGACTTCTCATCGATCCATCTTGAAGATCTTGGCAATGATCGCGTGCGCGTGTTCGGCATCACAGGTAAGCCCTTCACACCATTCTATAAAGTAAGCGCAAGCTACATTGATGGGTTTGTTGCCTTTGGATCGCTGACGTATTCAGCTCCAGATGCATACGAGAAAGCACAAGCCGCAGACGCTATTCTTCGTAAGCGTCTCGATGTGCTGGGTCTGTCCTTTGATGAGATCCGCACGGAATACGTCGGACTCAACGCGTGCCACGGCCCGATCGCAAAGCACGTCGAACTGAACGAAGTTATGATGCGCATAGGTGTGCGCAGTCACGATAAGTCGGCGATCGAGCGGTTCAGCAAGGAACTTGCCCCGCTCATTTTGACAGGTCCGCCTAGTGTAACGGGCTTCTCTGGAGGACGGCCTAAGCCAAGCGATGTCGTGGCCTATTTCCCAGCATTGCTCGACAAGCGCGTTGTGGAAATGACAGTTCAAGTTGATGAGCTCTAAGCATAGCTTACTCGTCGTCGGGTTACTGCTGGTGTGCATGCAAGCATTCGGGCAGATGGACTCGTTGTTTCTGAGGCCGGATGAATTCCGCTACGCGGACAATCAACGGTACACGATGTTCGGTGGCACACCTCGCCGCGAAACACAGATTCAGCCTATTCCAACGATTGCATTGGGTGCAGGGTTTACCGGACTTGCCGTTGCGCTCCATATTTATCAGCGTAATGCATGGTGGCCCGGTGGCGACTCGGCAACATTTCGTTTCAAAGAGGATCTCGAATATGCACGTGGCCTTGATAAGGCAGGACATGTCTACTCAAGCTATATCGTGAGCACGTTCACAGGCGATGTCCTTATGGAGTCTGGGTTTGACCGAAGTTCTGCTACGTGGATTGGAGGAGCTACGGGTCTGGCCTATACCTTGTATGTGGAAGTCATGGATGGTTATGCTCGCGATTGGGGATTCTCGCCATCGGATGCTATCGCTGACCTCGTGGGGTCGAGCTTTTATGTGGCGCAGGAATACGTGCCGTACCTTCAGAATTTTACGCCGCGCTGGAGTTACACCCCCGCTGCATGGGTTGGATATCCAACGAGTAATCAACGACAAAAGACAGTTCTCGACGACTACAACAGCACGACCTTTTGGTTGGCATGTAACGTGAACAACATGCTCCCAGCCACAGCTGCAGAGTACTGGCCGGACTGGATGATGGTGTCGTTGGGATATGGTGTTCGTAACTACGACGTCGTCGATGCAGCGGGACGCGAAGTGGGCGCAACACGTCGCTTCTTGATCGGACTTGACTATAACTGGCTGAAGATTATTCCACCATCATCTGTTGGAGTATTGAACTATCTGCGCCAAGCGCTGAACTACATACGTCTTCCCGGACCAACGCTTGAAATAGGCGACGAAGGCGTTAAAGTTGGTGTGTTGTATCCGTTTGCCATTGTGGTGCCAATCTGAATTCGATAACACCATCCTCTGCACCAATGATCAGCGTGGTCGTGCCTACTCTGCAGGAAGAGAAGCTGCTCGAGCAGACGCTCTCAGTGTTCAGTCGCGATTGGCGACGGCGATTTCATGCCGAGCTGATCATCAGTGATGGTGGGAGTACCGATGCAACGCTCGCAATCGCGGAACAACATGCCGACAGCATTACGGTGCACAAGGGGCCCGAACGCCAGACAATTGCTGGAGGTCGTAACGCTGGGGCTCAGATCGCGCGAGGCGCAGTGATTGTGTTCATAAATGGTGACACCGTTCCAGCTGATATCGACCGGTTTACGACCGGCATCATAGATTTTGCCCAACGAACAGGTCGGTACGCTCGCGCATCTGCACTTGCATGTCCCGTCCGCTTCCGTGAAGGCGAGGAACGTCTGCCCGATATACTGTTCCATGTGTTTTATAACCGCTATGTGCATTTCCTGAGCATCCTTCGTATTGGAGCCGGTAGGGGTGAATGCCAAATCGTGCGCCGCGAGGTGTTCGAGCGCGTAGGGGGCTATCGTCCTGAGCTCGTCGCTGGTGAAGATTTTGATTTGTTTGCGCGGATCGGCGTGCGCGCCCGCGTACGTTTTGCCCCTGAGCTGCTTGTCTACGAGTCGCCCAGACGGTTCCGCAAGTTTGGGTATTTTCGTGTGCTGTTCTCATGGACAATCAACGCACTGAGCGTGCTGCTGCGTGGCCGCTCGTCCTCGGATGAATGGGAACCTGTTCGCTAACGACGTCTTTGAGAGACCCACAATGGATTACAAGAGCGCCGGTGTAGATATCGAGGCTGGTGAAGCACTCGTTGATTCAATCAAGCCCTACGTGAAAGCAACGCGCACTCCTGGTGTGTTGAGCGAGATTGGACTCTTCGGCGGGTTCTACGATGCGCGCTTCCCACATCTTGATCATCCCGTCCTAGTCGCCAGCACAGATGGTGTT
>CAMCXP010000105.1 GCA_945883395.1 Melioribacter roseus P3M-2 | reverse complement strand
TACGAGTTCGTCAACAGAAAAATGCGTGCAAATTCCTTTGACGAATTCTGTCTTCCCGGCACCGAGATCACCCTCGAGAGCAACTACGTCGCCAACACGAAGACGTGCGGCAAAGTGTTCTCCCATTTGAATTGTCTCTGCTTCGCTGTGCGAACGGAGGTTCACATCCTCCATGGAGTGCATCCATAACTGGAACAGGAATTGGCTAGCCCCCTCTTAACGGGGCTCCAAAGTTACCACGGGGAGGATCATCTCCTCCATAGAAATTCCCCCATGCTGGAAGGAATCGCGGTATTTGGCCAGGTAATGGTGATAATCCGTTGGATAGACGAAATAATGGTCGTCTTTGGCGATCACGACGCTGGTGGTAGAGCCGCCCCCTGCTGGGATTTTATAGGCCTGGGGGTCGCGGATAATCATGGCGTCGCGGGCTTCAGCTTTGACGTTGCGGCCAATTTTGTACCGGAGGTTTGTGGTTGTGTCGCGGTCGCCGATCACCTTCGATGCCCGCATGCAGCGCACGCTTCCGTGATCGGTGGTGATGACGATCTGGATATCCTTAACGGTGGAGAGTGCACGAAGTATGCCATAGAACGACGAGTGCAGGAACCATGAGCGTGTGAGCGAGCGGTATGCTGCTTCGTCAGGAGCGATCTCCTTAAGAATCGGATAGTCAGATCGCGAGTGCGCGATCATGTCGACAGCGTTGATGACAATCGCCGTGAGATGATGTTTTGCATAGCGCATAATATCGGCTTCAATGCGCTTACCGAAGTCGGTATCGATAATCTTGATGTACTGCAAGTCGTTCTTCAGCTGCACGCGTCGACGTTGCAGCAGGAGCGCAAGAAACTCCTTCTCATGTCGGTTTAGCGTATGCTCGTCACTACCACGCTCATCAATCGTGAACTGCGGATAGTGCTTATTGATATCGGTCGGAAAGAGTCCAGCGAAGATGGAGTTCCGCGCGTATGGCGTTGCTGTTGGAAGGATCGAGCAGTAGTAATCGCGTTGAATGGTGAAGAGTGGACGAAGGTATGTCTCCATCATCATCCATTGGTCGAGACGCATACAGTCGACAACGATGAACACCGTTGGTCGACCGCTCTTGAGCTTGGGAATCAGGTGTGTGTCGGCGATATGGGGCGAGAGGAGCGGCGCACCATCTGGTCGTTTGTCGGAGAGCCAGTCGAGGTACTCGTGCTCCACAAAGCGTGAAAAGGCCCCATTACACTCGCGCCACTGATCCCGCAGCGATTGCTCGAGTCCGACCGTTGGATGCTGATCAACATCGAGCGAACGCTCAGTGAGTTTGAGGTACACATCGAGCCAGTCAGCCCAATCCATGCGATCCATCAAGCGACGTGTGATGTCGGAGTAGCCCTGATGGAAATCCTGTGTGATCTTCTCTTCGGTAATGCGCTGTGTGTCGAGGAACTTCTTGCAGGCGGCAAGGATCTGCGTTGGATTGACGGGCTTTGTGAGGTAGTCATCAATCTTGCGACCGATGGCTTCTTCCATGAGCGACTCTTGCTCGTTCTTTGTGACCATGACGATCGGGATTGAGGGATCGATATCCTTCAGCACCGACAGCGTCTCGAGTCCGGAAATACCAACCATCGTTTCGTCGAGAAACACTAGGTCGTATCGATTCTCTTGGACGAGCTCGATTGCATCCTCACCGTTCGTGGCGGTAGACACATCATAGCCACGTTGTTGTAGCAGAATGATGTGTGGACGCAACAAATCGATTTCGTCGTCGACCCAGAGAATCTTACTCATGACATGTCCTTGTTCGGTGAACGCACTACCGTCAGCATCTTCTGACGCATCAAGGTCGAATTATTGCCATTGTGGTCGTTGCCTTTGCAATCAGCTCTTCTTCCCCATCGTCGTTTACGCAGTACACCGATGCTTCGCAGAAGTGCATCGAATTTCCTGCCTTAGCAACGGTGCCCACAGCACGAAGCTTGGCACCGAGCCCCTTGCGGAAGTACGACACCTTGAGTTCTGCGGTAACGGTGTGCTCGTCGGGTCCGACCAGCGTAAAGCCTGCAAACCCCGCAGCCACGTCTGCAATCGTAGCCGTCACTCCCCCATGCACCAGACCGATCTGCTGCTGGTGCTCTTTCCCGAGTGTGATCTCGGCCTCCACATAGCCGGGCTCAATCACGGTGAGCACACAACCAATGTGCTTCATGAATTCCTGGCGCTCCAGGTGGTGTATGATCGTCTGACGGAAGTCGGGGTTTTTCACGGTGAAGTTCATGGTGCAAAAGTAGCACCGCCCCGTGTCAACTTTACTTGACATTACGAATCATGTCAAGTATATTTGACAATGGCTGAATCAAAACTGGTAAATCGTGTACGGGCCGAGCGTACCGAGCGTGGCATTACGCAGGCCACGCTGGCAGAGCGCGTTGGTGTGAGCCGACAGAGCATCAACTACATCGAGCAGGGCACCTATGCCCCCTCGGTAGCGCTCGCCTTGCGCATCGCTGCTGAGCTTGGAACACGTGTCGATGAGATCTTCATTCTGGAGAAGGAGTAACACATGCAATCATCACAACCCATGAGTAGCATCCACAATGTTGAATCAATGATCAAGCAGGATGAGATCCTCCGGTATCGCAGCTTTCAGACGGCATACATCGTACTCATAGCAAGCCTTGCTCTGATGATGGGTGTGGGAGGCATCTACCTCTACTTCCTTCCAGAACTCGAACTCGTTGGCATCACACTCGTCCTGACGGCAATGCTCATTGGAGCTGTCTACATGATTACGCTCAAGGTACGGGGCATCGTTGGAGCTGCCAGTGAAGTGGTTCTCAGCACGCGTGAACAACGCAAGGCTGCGCGTAACGAGATCATGATTAGAGGTGCGTTGTTCGCGGTGTTCATGACCGTGTTAACATGGTTCACAGACGATGAAGCAAGCCCCCTCAAGCTCGCCTTCACAGGCGTCTTCAGCTTCGTGTTCTGGTCACTTGGCATGTACGCGTACTACGTCATCCGCGGCAAGCGGAAGTCCGCACGTGACGCATCGGAGGGTGATACGGCATGATTGCATGTACAACGAAAAACAAGCGCACGACACGTTCGTCATAGTGCACCGACACACTATTGTGGTGGAATGCTATGAACATGAACAAACTCACCGTCAAGGCCCAAGAGGCCGTGCAGCAGGCGCAAGAACTCGCCGGCGAACACTCCAATCAAGTCCTTGAACCGCTCCACCTGCTTGGAGCTCTTCTTGCCGACCAAGAAGGCGTGGTTGGACCTATCCTCGCCAAGGCTGGCGCGCAGACATCGGTGGTTGCACAGAAGGTAACCGATGCCATCGCTGCATTGCCGAAAGTACAAGGGGCTGGTGGTATGGGCATCTCGTCGGACGGACAGAAGGCTCTGCAGGATGCCTTTACGGAAGCATCGAAGTTGAACGACGAATATGTAAGTACCGAGCACCTCTTGCTTGGCATTGTTGCATCGAAGTCGAATGCTGGTCAGCTTCTACGCGATCAGGGCGTCACGCGTGACGTCGTGCTCAAGGTGCTCAAGGACGTCCGCGGTAATCGCCGTGTGACCGGACAGAATGCGGAGGAAACGTATCAGTCGCTTGAGAAGTACTCACGCAACCTCAACGAAGAAGCACGCAAAGGCAAGATCGATCCTGTGATCGGTCGTGAAGAAGAGATTCGTCGTGTCCTCCAAGTATTGGCACGTCGCACAAAGAACAACCCCGTCCTCATTGGCGAACCAGGTGTTGGCAAGACCGCCATCGTTGAAGGCATTGCCCAGCGCATTGTCTCACAGGATGTGCCCGAGACACTGCAGTCGAAGACGATCTTCTCGCTCGACATGGGCGCATTGATCGCAGGTACACAGTACCGAGGTCAGTTCGAAGAACGCCTCAAAGCCGTGATCAAGGAAGTTGCCGACTCCAACGGTGAGTTTGTGCTGTTCATCGACGAGTTGCATACGCTCATCGGCGCAGGTGCAACTGGTGGTGCGATGGATGCAGCAAACATCCTCAAGCCAGCGCTTGCACGCGGCGAGCTGCGCGCCATCGGTGCAACCACGCTCGACGAATATCGTCAGCACATCGAGAAAGATCCCGCACTTGAGCGTCGCTTCCAGAAGGTGCTCGTGCAAGAGCCAACCGTCGACGATACGATCAGCATTCTGCGCGGACTTAAGGAGCGCTACGAGGTGCACCATGGTGTGCGGATTACCGATGCAGCGATCGTGGCTGCTGCGCAGCTCTCCAATCGGTACATCACAGACCGGTTCCTGCCCGACAAAGCCATTGACCTTGTCGACGAAGCAGCATCAAAGCTGCGCATTGAAATTGATTCTATGCCCGAAGAACTCGACTCACTTGAGCGTCGCATACGACAGCTCGAAATTGAGCGGCAGGCATTGTTGAGAGAATTAGGGGCGTAACCCCCCTTCAATTCCCTCCCTTACTTCAGCGTGTAGCTCTTCAGCATCTCGATTGCCCCATTCATCTTCTTTCCGAAGATGATTTGCGATGGGGTTTCAATGCGTACTGTAACACCGAGCGACGGCGCGAACCAGTAGTAGTGGAAGGTGCTGTAGTCTGATACGACAGTACCGTTTTGCGTGACAACGCGTGATACTGTGATCTTGACCTTGAATGTGCGAATCTGCGTACCAGAGACAGTTACCTGTTCTTCCGACACGCGTTCGCTGGTGATGCGTCGTGTGGTTTCGACAACAATGCCATTGATCGTCGCGCGATCGGTGTTGAAGACGTTGCTCGACACGCCGCTCGTGATCGGCATGCGGATCCAAACCTGATCGAACCACGCATCCCAGCTACTACCACGAATGATAACGTCGTTGTACATGTCGACGGAGTAGAAGGATGAATCAGAATTGCTGCCCTTTACGACCCATACGTCACGTTCATCGTCAAACACTATTCCCGATGCAACCACAGCATCTACGTGCGTCGTATCCGAACCGGCTACGACAGCCCCGTTCGTATCTGTATCGTACGATTCAAACGCATATGTCGATCCAACACGTGGTATCGATGTCGTGATGGTATTGTCAGGCGTCGTCGACGTTGTACAGGAAGCGGCAACGATTGCAAGTGACAATAACAGAGCTGCGAATTTCATGTTCATTCTCTCGAAATGTGATGTCGAATGCGGTATGCGTGTGGAGCTAACAAATGACTAGGTCGCGACGTGATGACGGCGCGACCTTTGCAAATTCAGTCGTACGTGAACGCGTTGTGAATCAGCGCCACTGGCGGAGAAACTCGAGACGCTCTTGAAGTTGCGCAACTGGGACGAGGAGCTTTTCCTTACCGAATATGGCTTCTTCTTGTGAGCCAAACACAAGTTCGTAATCCTTGCTCATCACGATTGCTTCTTCCGGACAGACCTCTTCGCAGAAGCCGCAGTAGATGCAGCGGAGCATGTTGATTTCAAACTTCTCAGGATAGCGTTCTTTTTCCTTCTCCGTCTCCGCAGCACGTACTTCAATCGCCAGTGCTGGACATACACGCGAGCACAGTCCGCATGCCACACAGCGTTCGCCGTCTTCTTCCTGCACGAGCACTGGACGTCCACGGTACGAACCTTCAGGGATCCAGCGTTCTTCAGGATACTGGCGTGTGAACTTCGGCTTGAACATCTGCTTGAGTGTCAGGCCGAGCCCCTTTGCAATCTCAGGGAGATAGATGCGCTCCCAAAAGGTCAGTCGTTGAGCTTCTGTGTTCGACGTGATGTTTGCCATAGCTGTCTTGTACCGTTCTCGAATTCAGCGAGTGCTTAGTTGAAGAAATACACGCCAAGGCCGGTCAGAATCACGTTGGCGAGTGCCAACGGCAGGAGGATCTTCCAACCAAGATTCATCAACTGGTCGTAGCGGAACCGTGGAAGTGACCAACGGATCCAAATGAAGACGAACACGAGCGCAAATGCCTTCGTAAGAAACGCTACGTGACCGATGATGACCATCGGAATCGATGTTGCCGGGAATCCAAGGATAGCTGCATCATCCAAAAATGGAATCGCATCCCATCCGCCGAGATACAGCGCAGCCATAATGCAGCTTGACGCGAGAATGTTTGCGTACTCGGCAAGGTAGAGCAGACCGAACTTCATACCCGAATACTCTGTGTGGTATCCACCAACGAGTTCAGGCTCTGCTTCTGGAAGGTCAAACGGAGCACGATTCGTTTCAGCGAGCGCCGTGATGAGGAACAGGATGAATCCAAATGGCTGGAGGAAGATGAGCCACATGTTCTCACTCTGCCACGTGATGAAGTCGACCAAGTTTAACGTGCCGGCAATCAGGACAACACCAACAATTGCCAAACCCATCGAAAGCTCGTACGAAATCATCTGCGCTGACGAGCGCAAACCACCCATGAGGGAGTACTTATTGTTCGAACTCCAACCAGCAAGCGCAACGCCGTAGACACCAACCGACGTCATCGCGAGCACGGCAAGGACGCCGATGTTCATGTTTGGCGTCATCGTCAGCGTATAGAGCGTGCCTCCAATATCAACCGGTGGCGTGAACGGAATCACGGCAAACACTGTGACCGACACACCAATAGCGATGATCGGAGCAAGCAAGTGGAACTTGTAATCAGCTGCAGCAGGAACAACATCCTCCTTGAGATACAGCTTGATTACGTCGGCAAATGATTGGAACAAGCCCCATGGTCCAACGCGGTTAGGACCAATACGGTTCTGAATCCACGCTGCCACTTTGCGTTCTGCCAACACCATGTAGGCCGCAGCAACGAGCATGAGGTTGACAAGAATGCCAGCCTGTACGAGTACGATGATGAGATCGGTAGTTGACATGGTCGTTACTGTGGTTTCATGACATGTGATTCATACACGACACCAACGGGATCCGGTGTTGATGCCTTCCCAAGCACGAGTCCGTGATATGCATCA
>CAMCXP010000104.1 GCA_945883395.1 Melioribacter roseus P3M-2 | reverse complement strand
ACAAAGCTCTGTGCTGCAGGAGCTTCAACCACGAGAGGGTCCGCGCCACGCGTTACCCACGTGTTATACCTGCGGCGCACGGCAAGTTCAAGACGCTTGATGAACGACTCTGCCATGCTACCCCACGACCGTGCGATACACGTCGTACGTTGCACGTGCCGTGCTATCCCAACTAAACATAGCTGACTGCTCCAGGCCTCGTTGGCGCATAGCCGATCGGAGGTCATCGTCCTCAAGACATCGCTTCATCGCTACTGCGATCTCGTCGATGGATAACGGATCAACATAGAGTGCTGCATCTCCGCCAACTTCAGGCAATGACGTTGTACCCGATGTAATCACAGGACATCCACACTTCATGGCTTCGATAACAGGCAGACCAAATCCCTCACCCAGCGTAGCGAAGACAAGTGCATGCGCAGATGAGAGGATCTGTACCATGTCCGGTGTCGAAACATCCGTAAGCACCCGCAGAGATGGATCCTGGAACACCGCTGAGCGTTGCGCACGGAAGTGCGAGACCGCCGTATCACCACCAGCCATGATGAGGACAAAATCTACGTTTGACCGGAGTGCGTTCGGGAGCGACTGCCATGCTGCCAGCATACGATCAACATTCTTACGCCCATCAATGCGACCGATAAACAGTACGTACGGACGCTGAAGTCCGTGGCGCTCGCGCACATCGGCCTCCAGAGGAGTCGGCAAAAAGACCTCGCTGGCCGCTAGAGGTGTTACTGCAATTGTGCCCGAATACCACGGGAAGTACTGGCGAATCGTTGATGCAACATAGGCGGATGGGCACATCACGGCCGATGTCGCGCGAAGCTGTCGAGCAATTCTCCGCGGAAACTTCGACTTCAACGTTCCTTCTATTCCCATCGACCGATACATCGGGAAGAGATCATGAATCGTCACGACGAGTGGTCGCTTGGTCGGAAGAACCTTCTGCGGACCAAGTATATGGACAAGATCAACATCGGATGCTGCGGCGTCCCATTGACGGCGCTGCACCATACGCATGACCCTGCGAAGGGGAGCTCCCAAAAGCCGTTCGTGCGAAAGCACATCACGCACATTCACATTGTGCGTTCCGAAATACGACGTGAGATCACGCCGTGAACCTTTCGCCGAAATGAGCGTAGCTTCAACATGTTCATCAAGTGCCACGAGGGAGCAAATAAGCTCGCGTGAGTACCGTTCGATACCACTGCGACCCAATACGGCACTCGCATCGAAGGCTACATTCATGGCGACCCGACGAAATGATCAATTGGACCTGAGGTTAGACAACCTCTGTGGCTACTGCATACGTGACATTCGCAGCCAGAGCGTAGATCTTCTCGATCGCCGAAGCGATGGCAGCTGTTGTCTCAGGGTCGTCAGAGGCTTCGTATGCCTCGACAGACGGGTACACGTAGACTTCTTCGAAGTGATTGTGCTTGCCCCTTGATTCATAGAGCGAAAACACTGTTTCCGATGCAGCATAGAATGCGCGCACCGAAGCAATCGCAGCCAGATACTCTGGACGCTTGCCATCAGGTATAGAGTACGATACGCGGAACAGTACTTTCATGCGAATGATCCTTGGTTAGTAGCAACAAAAATACGCCAGACAACGTGGTTACGGTACCGAACTTTTCAACAGTCAGAAGTTACACAGTTCACGAACAGCTGCCTGAATCTTCTCGGCATTAGGTAAAACGGCTTGTTCAAGTGTTGGTGCAAACGGCGTTGGACTATCAAACGCGGCAACACGACGAACGGGAGCATCTAGATACTGAAAGGCAGTGTCGGCAATTCGAGCCGCTATCTCCCCACCGAATCCGGCTGTAAGTACGGCTTCGTGTGCAACAAGTGCACGACCAGTTTTGCGCACAGACTGAAAGACGGTTTCTTGATCAAATGGAACAAGCGTCCGGATGTCCACGACTTCAGTGTCAATACCCTCGCGCGAAAGAACTTCAGCAGCAGCCAATGCCATATGTACAGCTGAACCATACGCAATGACGCTACAATGCGTACCCGAACGGACAACTCGTGCCTGACCAAGCTGTACGATGTATTCGCCTTCCGGCACCTCTCCTTTGATCTTACGATACAGGCCCTTGTGCTCAAAAAACATCACAGGATCATCATCCCGAATCGAGGCAATCATGAGCCCCTTTGCATCATCGGGGAATGCCGGACACACCACTTTTAGCCCTGTCGCATGAGCAAACCAAGCTTCGGAATTCCGGCTATGGAACGGATTTCCACCAACGCCGCCACCGGACGGACCGCGCACGACTATTGGAACAGGCAGACCCCATCGATAGGCCGTAGTACCAGCGACGGTCACAACCTGATTAAAGCCATTCGTGATGAAGTCCATGAACTGCATTTCAACGATCGGTCGCATTCCATTAAGCGATGCACCTATGGCAGAGCCGATAATTGCAGCCTCACTGATTGGTGCATCAATGATGCGCTTTGCACCAAACTCATCGTAGAAGCCCTTGGTGACCTTGAACGCACCGCCGTATGGTCCGATGTCTTCTCCAATCATGAACACGCGATCATCCCGACGCATTTCATGGCGCATTGCATCAGCAATCGCTTCAAGGTAGGTCATTTGCATGTGTTGTGTGCTTTCGTCACGATCAGGTTGACATGAAGACGTTCTTGAATCCCTCTTCCGGAGCTGGCCATGGTCGCTCGAGTGCTCGATCGATAGAGGCAATCATCGTTGCGAGGGTTGTTTCCCGAAGCGCTTTGACCTCGTCTGCTGTCATGACACCATCGCGAACGATGCGCGTTATGTAGGTCTCCACAGGATCTTTCGTTGCCCAATCTTCTAAGAGGTCCTTCGGCACATACGAGAAGTCATCGTGCTCGGCATGGCCGCGCATGCGCATGGTGCGAGTTTCAATGAGCGACGGCCCTTCGCCGCGCCGGGCGCGCTCTACGGCCTCGAGGCATGTAGCATACACGAGCTCAACGTCTGTACCATCAATCGTGGTGCCGTACATGCCGTACCCCAGAGCTCGATCACTGAGTCGCTCACAGGCGAACTCGAGTGAATTCGGCGTTGAGTAGGCGTACTGATTATTCTCGATGATGAGGATCAGCGGAATCTTGTGCACAGATGCGAAGTTGAGCGCTTCGTGTACTTCGCCTACCTGCGCTCCCCCGTCACCGATAAAGGTCAGAGAGACGGTTGTGATACCCCGCAACTGATCAGCAAGGCTGAATCCAGCTGCAACGGGAATCATCGCACCGAGATGTGAAACATTTCCATAGATACGACGCGCAGGATCAGCATAGTGTCCGGTGCCATCGGTACCCCGCATCTGGCTCCCCTCACGGGCAAGGTGATTGACCATCAACTGATCAAGATCCTGTCCGAACACAAAGTGCGAACCGATGTTTCGGTGCATAGGGAACAACACATCGCGATCGCGATCCAGCGCATAGGCACTCCCGACACTTACGGCCTCGTTACCGAGCTGAGAATAGACACCGCCAAAGGCTTTGCCCTGGCGATATAGCCGAAGCATCGCGGTATCGAATTCGCGCGCCATGAGCATGTACGACAACAGCTCCTTGCGCTGATCAGCTGTCAGGAGCGATGTCGATTTCGAAGCTGGCTTGCCGGAAGAACGTTGTGTTGACTTCATGTCCGTAGCGTGTAGTGGAGCACAAAAATACAACCGCCCCACCGAAGCTCGTTCGATGGGGCGGCAAATGTTTTCGACGGGTACTTACTTCTTCTTGTGCTTCTTCACGTCAGCAACGGTAACAACCGGTCCCTTATTGCCCCATGAATTATACACATACGTCAGCACGCCAGCGATGTCCTCGTCAGTATACTTCTTCGGAAGCGGAGCCATTACACCGTTATACTCCTTGCCGTTGACTTTGAGCTTGCCACTCTTACCGTTGACCACTTCCTTGATGATTTGTGGCATTGGTGTCTTGGCGAGATAGTCGCTCTTGGCAAGCGGTGGATAGACTGATCCAAGTCCCTGGCCAGTTGCTTGATGACATGTCTTGCAATACTCGTTGTATACCTTGAGTCCGCGCGCCATTGAGGCAGCCTTGTCTTGAGCTAGAACATCAGTTGCACCAACTGTGGTAAATGCGAGTGCAAGAACTAGTCCTACAATGTTCTTCATCATGAGTATTGTACCGAAACAATGGTGTGAGAAGTGTTCAAGTGTGCCAAATATAAGACCTTGCGGTCTGAATTCTTATTGACCGTTGCAACATGACGTGTGTTGGTGAGCTACGATTGAAGGGGGCGAGAGGTATGGTATTCCAAGCTCCATTCCTCGCAGAACTATCAGCACACCCATGGTGAACGCTAGCAGAGGGATGATAATTCCCAGGCGCGCTCCAAATCGTTGACGTAGTGCCGATGCACCGAAGGCGATGGCGAGTAATACGGGAGAGGTCCCGACCCCAAACCCAGCCATAAAGACAACACCTTGTGCGACGCCGCCACCCAACGCACTTCCTATCAACGCAGACGTTACAAGTCCGCACGGGAGAAGTCCGTTGACAACTCCAAGGAACACCATTGCGCGTTTAGGATGGCGTTGTGCCTGACGAATTGCAGCCGCACGGAGTGGTGCTGTATGCCGCTGCAACCATCTGGTCGGCAGTAGACTTTTGTGCCACAGCAGCTGTGCCAAAGCGATAGCAATCATGCTTACACCAGCCACGACCGAGAGAACACGACCATAGCCAGAGAGATCAAACACACTGGCACCGAGTCCCACAATAGCACCCATAGCAGCATACACTGTTATACGCGCGATGGTATAGGTGGCCCTATTGACAAGTCGTTTACCGACAGATTCGTCTGCTGCCGGAAGTGCCATGACGAGTGGACCACACATGCCGACACAATGCATGCTGCCCGCTATGCCGAGCATGAGTCCACCAAGAGCGAGACTCATCATCGTAGCATCATTGTTTGTTCAACTTCAATACTCTCGCCCCTTGCACGCCAGCGTACAATCGCTCGCCAATGTCCAGGCGCTACATCAGCCAGCGAGTATCCGAGAGCGTTGTCTTCTCGAGCATGTATCGTCTCGTGTATATCCTGCGATGGATTATCCGGACGATAGAGGTGCAACGTGGCTGTAGTCGGCCTGGCTTGGGGATCATCTGCGACAACTCGTAGCATGCGTCCCTCAACCTGAATGTCGGCTCCCGCATCCTGGGCACGCTGACGCTCAAGCTTTGCTGTCGTCGTTCGCAAGGATTCCTGATAGTAATCCTCGCGCACAAGATCAACGCGCTGCGTCATGGCAAACGCAACAAATCCTAGTGTGGAGAGCGCAAATGCTCCGTACACCAGACTAATTCTCCAACCCCAATGAAATCGTGACATAGTTGTTACTCCTGGGGACCTATAAACGTTGTTTCAACTGTCCGCAATACAGCGCCTCGCGACCTCACTTCGAGACGAATCGTCTCGTCCCCTGCTCGCTGCGCCTGCGATGAACGAATGATGACTAATCGACCTTCCATCTTCTGCTCAGCCTTGACCATTGTTGGAAGGTTCAAGGGAGTAATCGAATAACCGGATGGTGATACAACAGCGATCTCATACGGGAGATCCTGCGATGTCTTGTTGATGATGTTGAGTGAATAGAAGTTCGCCGTGCCCTGTGCCATCGTCGTCCAGGTAGACTTCGGTTGACGAAGAAGGACAACATCAAGATCACTGCGCATTGCGAACAACACACCAACGACTGCAACGAAGACAACCCAAACAACGAGATATGCCTTGATACGACGTGTGAAAATGCGCGACGTGCCCTGCTCGATTGCATTGAGACTGCTGTACCGAATCAACCCCCTGTCAAGACCGACCTTGTCCATGACCTCGTCGCAAGCATCAATACAGGCTGTGCAATTCACACACTCGAGCTGTATACCGTTGCGGATGTCAATACCAGTTGGGCATACGGTGACACACTGGTGACAGTCAACACAGTCACCCGCTTCGCGAGGTCGCGTAAATCCATGCTCGTCGGCGTGCTTTCGCGCATCGCTATCTGCCTTCGACCACTTCGTACGGCTCTCACCGCGCTTATAGTCGTACGTAACTGCAACGGTATTCTCATCAACGAGGGCCGACATATACCGTCCGTACGGACAGGCTATGAGACACGCCTGTTCACGGAATCGATAAAACACCATAAAGAACACAAAGGTGAAGAACAGAAGCCCACCAAAGAGTTCGAGATGCGCTGCCGGACCATCGACGATGTACATGACCAGTCGATCACGAGAGATAACATACGAGAGGAAGACATTGGCGATGCCAAAGCTAATCGCAGCAAAGAGAAGCACCTTGACAGCTGCGCGCCACCATCGATCCCACGTCCACGGCCCGTTGCGTCGAAGCGCTTGCTCTTTCGGTCCACCCTCAATCATCCACTCAATATTCCGAAAGACCATCTCCATGAAGACAGTCTGCGGACACAACCAACCACACCAAATCCTTCCGAGTGTCGCTGTGAACAGCACAATCGTAATGACACCGGTAAGGAAGAGAAGAGCAATCAAGTAAAAGTCATTCGGCCAGAACGGCATTCCAAAGAGAACAAACTCACGTGTAATGATATTCAACAGGATAAACTGATGGCCGCCTACGGTTACAAAGGGGGCGAGCACCAGAAATGCGATCAGTACGATCGAAACAATCCGTCGCAACGTCGTATACCATCCACGAGGCATGCGAGCATAAATCCACCGACGCCGTCCATCCGGTTGGATGCTCGCAAGTTCGGCACGATGCCGTTCGTGATCCTCTACGAGATCAAGGTCAATGATTGACAGACGACTACTCTGAAGACTCGCCATGTTCGCAATGAACGTCGCGTCCTTCTTCGATCGGCTTTGGATCCGGAGGATGCGTACCATGCATTGAAATGATGTACGAGGCTACCTGAAGCAGTTGTTCATCGGAGAGCTTACTGCCACTTCCATACGGGAGCATACCCTTGTCCTGGTAACCTGTCGTGATGCTTGCTATGATCTCATCGACCGAACATCCGTGGATCCAA
>CAMCXP010000103.1 GCA_945883395.1 Melioribacter roseus P3M-2 | reverse complement strand
AGGGTCGTTCGACATCATGTGGTCGCCGCTATCATCGTGCACACTTGTAACGAAGCCGTACGACACCGACGATGATGTCGAGCTCTATGCCGACGCTCCGTCGACGCGTGTGCATGTAGCCGAAGGCACAGCAGTGGTGTTGTATCCCGACGATGCACATGCACCCCAGCCCCCTGCAAATGCCGTACGAAAGTGTATTTTCAAGGTCCACACTTCGTACATGCAATGACCAACGACCCCGAGCTCGAGTATTCTCCGCTGACGCAAACGATCACCGAACACGACCGTTCGATCGACGTCTACATCTATCGCGAGAAAGGGGGCTCGGAGTGGTACCTCGAAGTCGTGGATGATCAGGACAACTCATCGGTCTGGGAAGACGCGTTTGCGTCGGACAAGCAGGCGTTGAACCTTGTGAAGAAGATCATCGCCCAAGAGGGCTTTACGATCTTCCTCGGTCCGGGTCCGGACGATGATGTAGAGATGCCCGCAGAGTGAGGTAGATGCCAATGGAAAGCCCCCTACCAGCGAATGGTAGAGGGCTTGATTCGAATGCTATGCCGGGAGCTATACTTTCCCGGCATTCAACCTTTAACGGCCTGCGATGAGGTTCAGAGCCGAGCCGGCGCGGAACCAGCCGAGCTGTTGCTCGTTCATGGTGTGCTTGAGCTCGATTGTTTCGCTGTTGCCGTCGTCGTGCGTTACTGTGAGCGTGACGTTTGAGCCGGGAGCGAGCGTTGTGATGTCGATCGACATGCGATCGCCTTCACGGATCTTGTCGTAGTCTGCTGGGTTCACAAATGTGAGCGGCAGCATGCCTTGCTTCTTGAGGTTTGTTTCGTGAATACGCGCGAAGCTCTTCACGATGATTGCCTTAGCACCGAGGAAGCGTGGCTCCATGGCTGCGTGCTCACGTGATGAGCCTTCGCCATAGTTCTCGTCGCCAACGACGACCCATGCGATGCCGCGTGCTTTGTAGTCGCGTGCAGTTGCTGGTACTTCGCCGTGCTCGCCCGTGAAGACGTTCTTGACGCTGTTGGCGGTGTCGTTGATGTAGTTGATGGCACCGATGAACATGTTGTTCGAGATGTTATCGAGGTGACCGCGGAAGCGCAACCATGGTCCGGCCATCGAGATGTGGTCAGTCGTGCACTTGCCCTTCGCCTTAAGCAACAGTGGCATGTCGATGTACTCAGCTGCGACTGGTGCCTTGAATGCTTCGAGTGCTTGCAGACGGTTGCTTGATGGCTCGATGACAACCGAGACCGTGCTGCCATCTGCAGCTGGTGCGATGAAGCCATCAGGATCTGGTACAAAGCCTTGTGCCGGAAGCTCGTCACCAACAGGTGGTTGGAGCATGACGCCGTCGATTGGCTCCTTCATGAAGTTCGTTGTGAGCTTGCCAGCAAGCACAAACGCTGCAACTGTTTCTGGCGATGCAACAAAGGCGTGCGTTTCCTTGATGCCGTCGTTGCGACCTGTGAAGTTGCGGTTGAACGAGGTGATGATGGAGTTGCGATCGCCTTGCTGTACATCGTGACGCTTCCACTGTCCGATGCACGGACCGCATGCGTTGGCAAGAACGGTGCCGCCGATGTTCTCAAGCTTGGCAAGAATGCCGTCGCGCTCGATCGTTGCACGCACCAGCTCGGAGCCCGGCGTGATCGTGAACTCTGCCTTCGCCTTGAGGCCGTTCTTCGATGCAAAGTCTGCAATGGCTGCAACACGACTCATGTCTTCGTACGATGAGTTGGTGCATGATCCGATGAGACCAACGCGCAGATCCTCCGGCCAGTTGTTGTCCTTGACTGCCTTGACGAATTCAGAGAGCTCCATTGCACGGTCTGGTGTGAACGGACCGTTGATGTGCGGCTCGAGCGTGTCGAGGTTGATTTCGATTACTTGATCGTAGTACGCCGATGGATTTGCAAACACTTCATCGTCTGCACGCAGGTGCTCTGCAACTGTGTTCGCGAGCACTGCTACGTCTGCACGGTCCGTCGAGAGTAGGTAGCGCTCCATCGATGCGTCGTATGGGAACACCGATGTTGTTGCACCGATTTCCGCACCCATGTTGCAGATCGTGCCCTTGCCTGTTGCTGAGAACGATGCAGTGCCGTCGCCGAAGTACTCAACGATTGCGCCTGTTCCACCCTTTACCGTGAGGATGCCAGCGAGCTTCAGGATCACATCCTTTGGGCTCGTCCAGCCGTTCATCTTGCCAGTGAGCTTCACGCCGATCAGCTTCGGCATTTGAAGCTCCCATGGCATACCAGCCATGACGTCCACTGCATCAGCACCACCAACGCCAATGGCGATCATACCCATGCCGCCTGCATTCGGTGTGTGCGAGTCTGTGCCGATCATCATGCCGCCTGGGAAGGCGTAGTTCTCAAGCACAACTTGGTGAATGATACCGGCGCCTGGCTTCCAGAAGCCGATGCCGTACTTCTGCGAAACGCTCGAAAGGAAGTCGAAGACTTCCTTGTTTTCAATGAGGGAAGTTTCTAGGTCGTTCGTTGCGCCATGCTCGGCACGGATCAGGTGATCGCAGTGCACTGTCGATGGAACGGCAACCGTTGGAATGCCGGCCGACATGAACTGGAGCAACGCCATTTGCGCTGTTGCATCCTGCATCGCTACGCGGTCGGGATTGAAGTCCACATACGCGCCACCACGTGTGTAGGCCGCTGTTGGCAGCTCCACCATGTGTGCATAGAGGATCTTCTCTGCAAGGGTGAGTGGACGTCCGACGAGTGCTCGCGCAGCCGCGACTTTTGATGGAAGGTGGTCATACACCTTCTTGATCATAGAGATGTCTTGAGTTGCCATGGACCTATACCGTTGTTCAGAATTAGCGCGAATAGACTGCAAATATCGGAAAACGGCGCTGGATGCCGTTACGCGATACGCTCACTAAGCTTCAACCAGCGGGTCATGGCAGTGTCGAGGTTCAGCGCGGCTTCGGCATGATCCTTGGCCCAACGGTGGTGGTCCTCGTGCGAGCCTTTGCCCGAGGCCATCGTAGCTTCGGCGTCGGCAACAAGCGCCTCAAGTCGAGGGATATCACGCTCGAGTTGCTCAAACTCCCGCTGATCATTGAAGTTGAGCTTTTTCTTGACAGGGGGCGTCGCAGCCGGAGCACGCTTCGATGCGTCCGTGCGATCATCGGTTGATTTTTTCGACCGTGCTTCGAGCTTCTCGAGGTACGTGGTGTAGTTGCCGGGGTATTCCTTGATCACACCACCGGCTTCAAAGGCCCAGATGGTGTCGACGGTTTTGTCGAGGAATGCGCGATCGTGCGAGACGATGAGCAGGACGCCTTTGAAGTACGAGAGGTATTCCTCAAGTGCCGACAACGTCACGAGATCGAAGTCGTTGGTAGGCTCGTCCAGGAAGAGCACATTAGGATTCGACATCAACACGCGGAGCAATCCGAGGCGACGTCGCTCGCCCCCTGACAGCGTGTGCACGTATGCGTGCTGCTGCTTGGAGGAAAACCCGAAGCGATCGCACAGCTCTTTCGCACTGATGTACCGCTCACGTCCGACGCCCGCATCGATGTACTCTGCGATATCACGCACGTTCGTCACAACGGTGGCATTCTCGTCGAGATCCTTAATCTCTTGTTGGAAGAAGCCGATCGTAACGGTGTCGCCGATGCCGACGTGACCGCTGGTTGGACGGATTGAGCCGTTGAGGATGTTGAGCAGCGTGGTTTTACCTGACCCATTCGCGCCAATAATGCCGATGCGATTGGAGGGGGCTGCCCGATACGTGAAGTTGGTGATCAAGGAACCGTGGGTGATGTCGACTGCGTCGATAATCTTCCCGCCAAGGAACCGTCCGCCCACTTCTATGTCGATGTCACGAAACTCCGTCGATGCCGTCTTCTGTTCTCGCTGCATCTTATCGATCCAGTCGATGCGACTTTGCTGTTTGGTGCGACGCGCCTTTGCACCTCGTTGTAGCCATGCGAGCTCTGTGCGGAGTTTGTTGCGCTGGTGATCGGCCGTTGCATCAGCCACGGCGATCATGGATTCTTTGCGCTCGAGATAGGCCTCGTACGAACCGTCGTAGGAGAACAACCTATGCTGATCGAGTTCGATGATGCGTGTACACACGGCATCGAGGAAGTACCGATCGTGTGTCACCAGCAAGAGTCCGCGCGATGTTGCTTGCAGGTCGTCCTGCAGCCATTGTACGCTGACGGCATCAAGGTGGTTTGTGGGCTCGTCGAGTATCAGCAAGTCTGGTTCGGCCATCAACGCGCGTGCTATAGCAACGCGTTTGCGCTGTCCGCCCGACATCACGTGGACGTCGCGGAGTGGATCATGAATGCCGAGTTTACCGAGCGTGCGATTTGCGCGCGTCTCAAGTTCCCAGTCCTCGAGAAAACCATGGCCCTGATCGTAGGCTGATGTCACCGCATGTAATGCAGTGTCGGAGCGCTCGAAGGTAGGAAGCTGCGGAAGGTACTCGACGCGTGCATCGCGATTAAACGCTACCTCCCCAGCATCCGGCGTGTCGAGTCCGGCGATGATCCGCAGGAGTGAGGTTTTACCCGCGCCGTTACGACCGATAACACCAATCCGTTCGCCCGACTGCATTCCAAAGGATATGCGTTCGAAGAGAGTCTTCTCGTAGTACGATTTACTTAGGTCGGTTGCAGAGAACAGGGTCATGCATGCTCTTCTGGCTCGCCGTCTTCCGTCATCGAGAGAACCTGGACATTTACCGCAGCAAGTGAACCATCGTAGCGACGCTTCTCGAGAAGTGATGCAGGGATGCGAACAACCTTCTTTACCAGTCCGAGCGCTTCAAAGAGTCGGATGCTAAGTCCAGTAAGATCAACCTGCCACCATTTCATACCGTGAAATGCCGAAGCAGGGAAAGCATGGTGATTGTTATGCCAGCCTTCGCCCAGTGCAAGAATGCCCACGATGAAGTTGTTGCGGCTCTTGTCGGTTGTGGTGAACATGCGACCACCGATGTAATGGCACACAGAGTTCACGCTCCAGGTGATATGCGACGACAAGAAGATGCGCACCAGACCACCCCAGATGAAGCCCATGAATGCCGCGTGCCCTGTACCCTCGATCGCAAATGCGATAATGGCCGGGAGTGCAAGACTTCCGAGTCCCCAGAAAAGGAAGGTGTCGGAGAACCATTTGACCATCGGATCCTTGAGGTAGCGCTGACCCCACTTGGCGTTGATTTCGGCTGTATCGTTTCTGCCCATATCAAGCAGCCACTCACAGTGCGCGTAGAGGAATCCGCTGATGGTCGGCGAATGCGGGTCGCCTTCTTGGTCGCTGTGAGCATGGTGCTTGGTGTGGGTCGATGCCCAGTTGACAACCGGACCTTGGAAGGCCATCGAACCAAGGGCGAGGACAACTGCTTTGAGGGCTGGATGCGGCTCGTAGGCCTTATGCACAACCAGTCGATGGTAGCCCATCGTGATGCCATACTCAGTGAGTACTACGCCGATAACACACATCACCACATTCATCGTGGTAATGTCGCCATTGATAGCAGCCCAAACAGCGTAGAACACGCCAAAGAGTGGCAGAAGCAAAAGCCCAAGAACAGGAAGCTTGTTCACGTATGTCCTTTTAGAAGGTGGAATTGCGGAGCAAAGTTAATGATAACATTGCCGCTAACATCTGTCGTGGCTGGTAAGTGCCGCAAGCGGCGAAAACGGAAACGAGCCGCACAAATTGTGCAGCTCGTGTATCAATGCGATCGAGTGGGTCTCATTTTGTGATGTCGAGCAACTCAACTTCGAAGATGAGTGTCTCGTTCGGACCAATCGTTCCGCCTGCGCCGTTTGAACCGTAGGCAAGATCCGATGGGATGTAGAACATGTACTTCGAACCAACTGACATCAGTTGCACGCCTTCAGTCCAACCAGCGATCACGCCACCGAGTGGAAACTCAATCGGCTCACCACGCTTGACCGAGCTGTCGAACACTGTGCCATCGATGAGTGTGCCTGTATAGTGCACCTTTACCGTGTTTTCCTTGGTTGGCTTCTTGCCCTTGCCTTCTGTGACAACCTTGTACTGCAGACCTGATGGTGTTGTCATCACGTCGGCCTTCTTCTTGTTTTCTGCAAGGAATGCTTCGCCCTTACCTTTTGCTGCTTCACCCTTCTTTGCGCTTTCAGCTTGCATGCGCGCCATTGTCTCCTGTTGGAGCTTCATCATGGCTGCTTGGAGTGCTTCATCGCTGAGAAGGGGCTTGCCCGAGATCATGTCGCTCAGACCTGCGAGAAGCATGTCGAGATTGAGGTCGAGGCCTTGGTCGACGAGTGACTTTCCGATTTGCTGACCAACGGCGTAGCTCGTTGTGTCCTTTGCTGTTGTTGGTTTCAAGCTGTTAACCTGTTGTTGTGCTGTTGCGTTCGATGCCATTGCCATGCTTACGATCACGCTGGCTGCGAGAATGAGGAGTGTGCGCATACGTTGCTGCTACCTTGATGAACAATGATGAGTTACTTTTTGATGCCGAGGAGTTCGATCTCGAACACGAGAACGCTTCCCGGCGGGATGAGTTCGCTGCCTTGTGGTCCGTATGCAAGTTCATTGGGCAGATACCCCTTAAACTTCGAACCTTCTGGCATCAGCTGGAGAAGCTCTGAGAAGCCAGGGATCACGCCGCCAACGGGGAATTCAGCAGGTTGGTTGCGCTGAATTGAGCTGTCGAATACCTTGCCGTCGACGAGCATGCCGGTATAATGCACAACAACCATTTGTGTTGCGGTTGGGCGTGGACCGTTTCCTTGCTTGATGACTTCGTATTGCAGACCAGATGCCGTAGTTATCACGCCAGCTTTTGCCTTGTTCTTGGCGAGAAACTCATTGCCAATCTTACGCATCGAGTCGGCTGTCTTGGCCATGCCTGCTTGCTTCTTTTGCTCGTTGGCCTTCATCTTCTCTGTTGCCTGCTCTTGCACAGACATCAGCACCTTTTGCACAACAGAGTCGGCAAAGAGCGGCTTTTCGTTGAGCGCATCTTGTATGCCGGCAATAAAGGCGCGTGAGTCAACCTCGATGCCCTGTTCGCGGAATGACTTGCCGATTTGCAGACCTATGGCGTAGCTGGT
>CAMCXP010000102.1 GCA_945883395.1 Melioribacter roseus P3M-2 | reverse complement strand
GCGGGCTCGTTAAAAATCAGCACCGAGTGAGAACAGATAGACCGGTGCTGATGTTCCACCCCATGGCTCTTGACGCCAAGCAACATCAAACCGTAACGGCAGACCAAGTGCAAGTGATCGGATGCCGAATCCAAAGCTAGTGAGCACGGGATTGGGTGCCTGCATTCCATTGGCCATGAGCGCGAGTCCCTCGGCGTTCCATGCACCACCAGCATCGAAGAAGACCTGCCCCTGAAGTCCTTGAAACAGCGACGGCAATGGTCCTGCCTGCAGGAGGAACAGGAATGGGAAACGCAGCTCCACGTTCGTCACGAGGTACTGTGTACCGTTGCGTTCATTCAATGCCCATCCGCGAAGGGGCCAACCTGGACGTGTGAATGCAAAGTCCTCGGGATTCACAAATGGCCAGCCATTATCAGAAAAGAATCGGTTGAACCAATTGTCGACACCGCCAACAAAGAACTTTTGCGGATTGCCGCCGACACTCACGCCACCAGATCCTCGCACGGCAATTGTGTAGGGTCCGCCCAGATGGATATAGTGCCGTCCGTCGAACCGAGCTGTTGCAAAGGACAACCCCGATGAACCCCACTTCGGAGATGCCTCGAGTGTGAAATTGGCGCGAGTGCCCTTTGTCGGTGCCCAGAATCCAAGAAGGGCATCATCATAGACATACGAGAGTGTCGGCACTGTGACAAATCGTGATAGTGATGGATCTTGTGGAACATCGATGTTTTCACGCGACATCATCATGATCTGCGACCCAAGGTCGATACGCGAATAGCGTGAGAACGGATACGACGCCCAGAGGAGTCCGCCGTAGTTCCTCAGACGGTAGAGATTAGATACCGACGAGCCTTCTGGTCGCACATAGGTGAAGCCGGCGTTCTGGAAGACAGCAATGTTGTAGTCAATGATCTCTGGTCGATAGGCATAGGACACCAGGAAGCTGCTATTGTTGAGATCAAGGAAGAGATTTGCGCTGACGTAAATCTCGTGATCCCCCATCATGTCGCTAAACAACAGCTGAATCTGTCCGTTAGCACCGAACCAATTGCTATACCCAGCATTACCTGTCACAACGTCGGGCGAAAACGCAACCTTGTAGTCTTTCGGTGTGAAGTCTGCCTCAAGTGCAGGATTATCGCCATCCGGCGAGCCCACCGGCGCTGCGACATCCGATGGTGCGACGGAGCGATCACTACCAAGTTGCACGTCAAACGCATCATATGTAACTGTCGCCGAGTCTGCAGTATTCGAGAGCCGATCCATTACACTGGCGAGAGCATTCTTTTCTTCGACTTGTTGCTGTCGAAGCAACGTCATTGGAAGCGTATCACGCTCCCGAAGATCAAGTGGAAACTTGATCAGGAACAAATCATATCCGACGCGATTCTGCGACGCAAAGAGCAACTTTGTCCCGTCATTCGACAGCGAGATCTGACTTACCTCTTGCAGTGAATTCGTGAGTGCAACGCGCTTGCCAGATTGCAGATCCAGTTTCCAGACATTGCTGATTCCATTGTAATCGGCAGAGTAGAGCAGTTGCTTCCCATCGGGAGTGACTTCCAGCGAGTACTTACCCACATCGGGATCACGTGTGATCCGTTCTATGGTACCCTTTGTAACATTGACGCGATACACATCGCGAGCATCGACATCATACATCGACAGATCAAAATTCAATGTTGTTTCGTTACCAGTCGTGTACTTGGTTCGATCGGAAACAAAATACACGTAGGAACCGTCCGGCGACCACGTCGGTAGCATGTCTGTGAACACGTCATACGTTAAACGACGCACGCGTTTACTGGCAAACTCGTAGATGTAGATATCTGTGTGTTTGCCACCTGAGTCGGCGTCAAACGCGATGTACTTCCCATCGGGCGACCATGCTACGGCACCAATGGTTTGAAAGCCATCGACAATCGACTGGTAATCCCCTGTCGCGACATCGACGATGTAGATAGCATCCTGACCGGCTGACTTTGCCCCTACAGCCAACTTCTTACCACTTGGATTCCATGAGATGCCAGGGGTTAGGAAGTTCAACTCCTCGAAATCCGTCGATCGCGCGCTCGCGGCCAGTCTCCGGGGTTCCTTCTTCTGCAAATCCATCACCCATAGTCCAAACGTATTATCTCCGCGGTCTGACAGAAATGCCACCGATTCACCGTCAGGAGATATAGCTGGCGACGTGTTATAAAAGTTGTCTTGCTTCTGGTGATTAGTTAAGCGTGTAGCGAAGTCTTCGACGTACTCATAGCGGCTGACATCCGGGAAATAGAACTTCTTCTCATCCTTTGCCCACTGCTCCGACATCTCTTCGTAGGTCATTCCAAACGCAGCACGAAAGGTGCGGTCGACATCACCAATTGATCGAAATTGGTTGAGCAGTTCACCAACCTTACCCTTACCGTATTTCGTCGCGATGTAGGACCAAAATGCCTGGCCTCCACGATAGGCGAAATAACCGTTGAGTTGATTGAGCCCACGTAGATATTCACTAACAGCTACATCCCGCATGAACATGTCGGTCTTCACATCCAATCCCTGAGCGCTTGAATACTCAGCATACCCTTCATTCATCCACAGCGGTAGCATGGCAGTGCCACTGTTGTTGATCAGAGACTGCACTGATCCGCCGTAGAACATATCGTTGATGACGGCATGGACAAGTTCGTGGTGAACTACGTGTCGAAACTTCGCGTAATCGCCCTCGAACGGAATAACGACGCGGTTCTTAAACAGCTCCGTCACACCACCAATACCTTCCGTCATAAACTGGTCAATCACGTTCGTCTGTTGGAACTGATTGTGCGAGCTGTAGATGATCAACACGATACGTTTGGTGATCGAGAACGACAGTTCATCTTGGATTTGGTGAAGCGCATCTTCGGCCTTCAGGGCTGCATAGCGAGCTACATACTCGGCGTCACCGTGAAAGTAAACGTCGAAATTTGCCGATTGGATATAGCGCCATTGGAATTTCTCGTACTGCTTCTTGTTCTTGCCGAACGGCAGACCTCCAGCCGAAAACTGTGCAGTCGCTGGTTGTACCACGATGAGAGCCGCGAGCAAGATGATCAGTGCCAATGGGCGCATGGGAAGCGTACGCGAAGATTCGTGATGATGACAAACGCTGTCATCGAAAAGTTACGAGGTCGACGGTTTACGCGACTGACCCCGCAGAGCCAGATACTCGAGACCAGCTTCGGCAGCTGCCTGCTCTGCGTCCTTCTTGTTGCGTCCCGATCCGGCACCTATAACCTTATCGTCGACGATAACTTCTACAGTAAAGTGTTTCTCGTGATCGGGCCCCTCTTCACGGACCACTGCATATCGAGGTGCCGGCTGCCCCTTGGCTTGCACTGCTTCGAGTAACAAGCTCTTGTAGTTCGTGTCATGAACGAGGGATTCACCCACCATAATCGGGAGGAGTTTCTCGACAATGAACCTGCGAACATCCTCAAAGCCACGATCAAGATAGATAGCTGCTATGATCGCCTCAAGTGCATCAGCAAGCATGGAATCATTGCCGCGCTGAAGCGATTGCGACGCCGAATAACTCAGGAACAAGAAGTCGTCGAGCTTTATTGCTCTAGCACAAATCGCCAACGACTTTTTGTTTACGATCCACGAACGCATCTTGGTGAGCTCGCCCTCGAGTACTTCCCGGTTGTTATAGAACAGGTACTCGGCGGTCACCATGCCGAGAATCGCATCTCCCAGAAACTCAAGTCGCTCGTTTGATCGATGATCAGGGCTATTAACAACCTGCAAATACGAGCGATGCGTTAGGGCCTGCTCATACAACGATGGCATTTGGATGTCGACTCCAATGAGCTTCTCAAGCTCCGCAACGCGCTCAGTCGAGAGCACGCCGACAGGAGGAAACAGCTCTTGAAACATCGCACTGTTGGCAGAGCCACGGGTGGCTGCGAACTTCAGAAGATTCGCGTATAGCTGTCGGACGATGTCCTTCACAACTTATTCAGAAAACGCTTTGAAGCAGAGCGTTGCATTGTGGCCACCAAATCCGAACGTGTTGCTCAGCGCAGCACGAATCGTCAATGGTTGCGGCGCATTGGCAACGTAGTTCAGCGTGCACTCTGGATCTGGCGTGAATTGATTGATCGTCGGCGGCGCCATGCTGTTGACGATAGCCAGTGTAGTAGCAATGGCTTCAACAGCACCCGCAGCACCGAGCAAGTGCCCAGTCATCGACTTCGTCGAGCTTATAAGTAGGTTCTTCGCGTGATCACCAAACACGCTAGCAATCGCAGCTGATTCAGACTTGTCGTTGAATGGTGTTGATGTACCGTGTGCATTGATGTAATCAATGTCTGCTGGCACGAGCCCCGCATCTTCAATGGCAAGCTTCATCGAACGAACCGCTCCTTCGCCCCCTGGGGCAGGTTGCGTAATATGGTAGGCATCATCGGTGAGACCGATGCCGGCGAGTTCAGCAAGAATTGTTGCACCGCGATTCAGTGCGTGCTCAAGTGTTTCAAGCACGAGAATACCGCCCCCTTCACCCATCACAAAACCGTCGCGATCCTTGTCAAACGGACGGCTTGCAGTGGCTGGGTCGTCGTTGCGTGTCGACAATGCCTTCATTGCATTGAAACCGCCAATGCCCATTGGGCAAATCACTGCTTCGGAACCACCAGCGAGCATCACATCAGCCATACCACGCTGCATAAGCATCAACGCATCTGCAATCGAGTGTGATGATGTCGCACATGCAGAAACCGTTCCATAGTTCGGACCCTTCAGACCGTAGCGAATGGCGATGTGCCCTGCTGCAATGTCCGAGATAAGCATTGGGACGAAGAACGGCGAAATACGATCAGGTTTGCCACCTCGATCGTAGAGATTTTGCTGTTGGTGGTGGTATGTCCACATGCCTCCGATACCCGAACCAAACACTACACCGATACGCTCACGATTCGTCTTCTCAAAGTCGATACCGGAGTGTTCGACAGCCATGATAGCTGCCGACATAGCAAACTGAGAGAAGAGATCCATTCGCTGGACCTCTTTTCTCGTGATGTGTATCGTCGGATCGTAGTTCTTTACCTCTGCGGCAAAGCGCGTATCGAACTCAGTCGCATCAAAACGTGTAATCGGAACGGTGCCACTGCGCCCCTCCATCATACCGTTCCAGAACTCGGTTGCCGTATTACCAATTGGCGTAATGGCACCGACACCTGTGATGACTACTCGCTGAAGCTGTCTCGACATACGCACCTATCGTGTTGATCGCAGAGGGAAATGATTAAGACTTTGACTCGATGTACGAAACTGCGTCTCCAACTGTTTGGATCTTCTCAGCATCGCTGTCTTCGATCGTCAGATTAAATGCGCGCTCGAACTCCATGATGAGCTCAACAGTGTCAAGTGAGTCTGCACCAAGATCGCTCGTAAACGAGGCCGTTGGCGTTACTTGTGATTCTTCAACACCGAGCTTCGAAACGATGATCTCGGTGACTTTTTGTGCCACTGCGGACATACTAAACCCTTGAAAAATGAGGTTGAAAATTGTTTCTTCGTTGCGTGATTACATTTACATCGCAAGTCCGCCGTCGACGTTCAGAACCTGACCCGTGACGTAGGACGACTCCTGAGCGAGGAAAAACGATACAACACTGGCAATTTCATCTGTCACTGCCGCACGCTTGAGCGGAATGCTTCCAAAAAACGAAGCCTTCTGATCATCGGTAAGCTTGCCGGTCATATCAGTTTCAACAAAACCAGGGGCCACGCAATTTACAGAAACGTTGCGACTTGCCAGTTCTCGAGCAAGACTCTTGGTCAGACCAACCAGACCGGCCTTGGCACTGCTGTAATTGGCTTGACCGGCATTTCCCTGCAGTCCAACAATACTTCCAATGTTCACGATCCGTCCGCTGCGCTGCGACATCATTGGCCTGGCCGCTGCCTTGCAAGCGTAGAACACTCCACTGAGGTTCGTATCGATCACATCGTGCCAATCCTTGGCACTCATCCGCATAATCAGCCCATCCTTGGTGATGCCGGCATTATTGACCAGTCCATCAAGACGTCCGCCCTGCTCGACAACGGCTTCGATAAACGCCTTGACGCTGTCCTCATTACTCACATCGACTTGCAGGAATGTAACGGTACCTCCAGCAGTACGAATCTCTGTAGCAATGGCATCAGCACGCGAAGAACTCGCGTTATAGGTCGCAAACACATGTGCGCCCTCGGAACACAGGCGGCGCACGATGGCCTCTCCGATTCCGCGTGCACCTCCAGTTACCGCGATGACCTTACCCTGATGTGCAAATGTCCCCATGATCGAGCCCTCGTGTTGTTATGCGTATTCAGAAATTCGTTGCACGTCGGCCCATGTATCGATGCCATCGAGTGTGGCTTCTGAGAGCGTTCGCTTGATCAGGCCTTGAAGAACCTTCCCTGGACCAACTTCAAGAAAGCTGGTAATGCCATCATTCCACATGGCATGCATTGTATCGGTCCATAGCACTGGTGCCGTCAGCTGCGCTATCGCTGCAGCTTGAAGATCGGCTGCTGCTGTGACGGGTGTTGCCGACACGTTAACGTAGACGGGAACGGACGCGTCAGCGAAGGATGTAGCCGTGATACTCTCGGCAAGTCCAGCTTGTGCTTCCGCTAAAAGGGGCGAGTGGAACGCGCCGCTGACCTGAAGTTCTTTTACAAGTTTTGCGCCTCGTTCCTTGAACACGGGCATGCAAGCACGCACATACTCAGCACTCCCGCTGATCACAACCTGTCCGGGCGAGTTGAAGTTAGCCGGAACGAGAACCATGTCCCCACCCGTATTCAGCTCGGCACAAAGCGTGCGCACGGCGTCATCATCCATTCCGACAACAGCAACCATCGTCCCTGGGAGACGATCTCCAGCATCGAACATCAATGACGCACGACGTTGGACAAGCTCAAGAGCATCGTCAAATGAAACGACGCCTGCAGCGTACAATGCTGAGTACTCGCCAAGTGAGTGGCCGGCCACGGCGCGCATACCGGCTCGCGCAGGCGTCGTTGCGAGGACGATAGCCTCGTGGAGGAACAATGCCGGCTGCGTGTAGCGCGTTTGACGTAGTTGGTCTTCTGGACCATGCGACATGATCTCGACGAGATCGTAGCCAAGAA
>CAMCXP010000101.1 GCA_945883395.1 Melioribacter roseus P3M-2 | reverse complement strand
CGAGGGCATTATGCGCGTGTATCCTACTGCGTGCATTCGCGTTGGTGATGGACATGCCACGATGCGCAATGTGATTCTGGATGAGTTGCCGTCGAATGTCGAGGTCGTTGTTGGTTCTGCACGACCTGACAATAAGCCGCTGTGCCAATTGGAAGGACTCGACGAATCGTTTTCGATGATGATGCAGGTCGGGTATCACAGCAAGGCTGGAACGTCAGGTGGGTTGTTAGCGCATACCTATATCGGAAGCCTTGTCAAGTCATGGAGTCTCAACGGTCGCGAAGTAGGCGAGATAACGATGAATGCGGCATTGGCAGAAGGATTTGGCGTGCCGATGGTATTTGTTAGTGGAAATAGCGATCTCGACGATGAAATCCGTGCACTTGAACCAGCGCCTGTCTTCGTCGCAACAAAGTCAGTACTGGGTCCAACAGCTGCGATCTGCGCTCCACCATCACGTACCAAGAAGCTGATTGCTGACGGTGTTGAGACTGCATTGCGTCGTTCGTGGATACGTTCTGAGGTGATTGAGCGCGAGACAACGATTGAGATTGAGACGTATCGCCGTGAGCAAGCACATCGTGGTTCTCGTCTGCATGGCGTTGAGCTTGTTGGCGACTCACGCATGCGCGTATCAGCGAGTAATGTTCACGATGCGTATCGTCGCATCTGGCATGCATGTACCATGGCGCTCGATGAGATGCCAGTGTGGCTGCAGTGATCACGAGTTTCTATAGCAGTGGCTAGGTAGGTGTGAGTAATTGAAGAAGTTGGTGGGTATTCATCGCGGTTAGTTAGTACATCTCGAGATCATCGAACACTGCTGTCGGATACGTGATCCGATTCAAGAATAATCCATGCGATGGGGCCAGAGGCATCTGACTGCCGCGCTCGCCTGATGCTAGTGTGGCTCGAAATTGCTCCATCGTACACTTACCTCGAGCAACGGTAAAAGCTGCACCAACGATAGCGCGGCACATTCCGTAAACGAAGCGATTCGCGCGGATACGAATCTGTAGTTCGTTCTCGTGGTGTTCGAGCGCACACATTGATACCGAGCAGAGATACGATGGTGTATCGGGATTGTGCTTCGACAGAGGTGTGAAATCATGTGTGCCGACCACACAGGTTAACGCATCCTGAAGCCGGTCCTCGTCAAAGGCTAAATCCGGCGTCCAGACGTAGCTCCGAGTGAATACTGAGTGGTTGGTGTTGATGCGATAGACATACTCACGCTGTGTTGCTCCATAGCGAGCGTGGAAGTCTGCTTCGACATGCTCTGCAGCACGAATACGGATAGCTGCTGGCAGCCGTGTGTTGAGGGCAATCGGAATCTTCTCTATGGGAATAGCGGGTGCAGTCTCGGGGATGGCAAGATGGGCTACTTGGCCTCGGGCATGCACTCCCGCATCAGTGCGACCGGAGCCTATGATCGGAAGAGGAACGCCGTAGCACAGACTGAGTGCATCCTCGACGCATTCCTGAATGCTGAGTGCATTGTTCTGTCTCTGCCAGCCTGCATATGTCGTACCATCGTATTCGACGCAAAGAGCAATGTGTTGCATACGCAAATCTATCCGTTGTTCGTGAAACGCGACTCATCAGGTACGGGCAGAACACCCAGTTCCTGCGTATCCCGTCCACCAGCATAGGAGAGATGACCGTGATATCCTCCAATCATGTTGTTCAATACGCGTACTTCCTCGACCATGATCGAGCGCCATGCACCGATAGCATGCAGCTTCCCCCTAACAACCAGTGACGCATTTCGCAGCTCCTCACGAAAGTGCTGCCGTACATGCGGAGGGACAGCACACTGAAGAAACCCCGTCTCGTCCTCGAGGGTCACAAACAACATCCCACGCGCAGTTGGTGGAGCTTGACGCAGAATGACGATGCCGGCTGTGGTGACCGTTCCGCTACTGGACTGTGGTAAGCGACATAGCACTTCGATTGTACGTACCTCAAGATCTATCAGCGTCCGACGATAGAGCGTCATAGGATGAACCCGCGCTGCACCATGAGAGATGTAGTCATAGGCAAGGCGCTCCTGAGCGCGCATCTTGGGTAACGCAGGTATGTCGTCTTCATGAACATGAGGAATATCAAGTAGCGTCGGTACACTCGAGGTACTACGTTGTTTGATAACGCCAACTATCCACAGCGCTCGCCGAGTATCTGGTTCCCAACGGTCAAGTGCACCACTCAAGGCAATGGTGTCGAGAATATCACGTGGAAGACCATACAGTCGATCGACGATGTCATTCACATCTGCAAATGGACGTAGCGATCGCTCCCAGATGATAGCTCGGGCTGTATCAGGTTCAACGCCACGAATAGCCGTGAGCGGCTTTTGGATTGCTACCACACCCTCGCTGTCAACGGCAAGTCCGTAGCGAAATGATGAGTTCTGCAGGCATGGCATGAGCACAGCGACACCGCAGCGCCGGGCCTCCTCTTCGAGCGTCATCAGATTATACATCCCAGGTCGATGCTGCATGAATGCAGCCATGTAGGCTGCTGGATGATGCGTCTTCAGCCATGCACTCTGATAGACGGTCTTGGCAAAGGCAGCAGCATGCGAACGACAGAAGCCATATCCCACAAAGTGCGATACCTTCTCGTAGACTATCTCCGCAGTTACAGGGTCCACGCCTCGTGCAACAGCACCGTTGATGAACGAGCTGCGCATATGTTCCATCATTTCACGATCGCGATTCTTCGACACAAGCGCACGAAAGTCATCTGCTTGATCAAGGGGCATTCCTGCAAAGCGATGCGCGATCTCCAGCACCTGTTCTTGAAAGAGGATGATGCCGAGGGTATCCTTGAGTATTGGCTCAAGATCCGGATGCATGTACGTGATTGGCTCAGTACCCCGACGTCGAGCGATATAGGGGTGTACCATGCCACCTTGTAACGGACCTGGACGAAACAATGCAACTTCGATAATCAGATCGTTGAAGGTCTCCGGCTGGTGTTTCGCTAACAAATGCATCTGACCCTGCGATTCGATCTGAAATACTCCAAGTGTCTCACCTCGGCATATCCGTTCGAACGTCGCTTGGTCGTCAAGTGGGATGGCATCAAGATCAACTGTCAAACCGTGATGTGTTCGAATCAACTCAACACACTCGCTTATACACGCCAGCATGCGAAGTCCGAGTACATCAAACTTCACTAGCCCCATAGCTTCAACATCATCTTTATCGAACTGTACAACGGCAACGCCATTAGCTGAACGCTGAACAGGTGTGTAATGTGATAGTGGTCGAGAAGAGAGGATCATCCCACCTGAATGCAGACCGAGATGGCGTGGATGACCAAGCAGTGCGTCAACACAGCGCAGAAGCAGATCAAGCATTGGAACATCCCCACACACACGTGCAAGATCGTTGCGATAGCTGTAGACATCTTTCGATGTCCAACCAGGCACACTCTTTGAGAGTGCTCGAACGATATCTTCAGGCCACCCAAGTGCCTTTGCGGCATCGCGAATCGCCATACGCATGCGATAGGTGATTAACGTAGCGGTCATCGCTGTATGATCTATTCCGAATCGCTGCTCCATCCAAGTGATCACTTCACCGCGACGATCGCTATCGAAATCAACGTCGATATCAGGTGTTCCCTTACGTCCGGTATGGAGGAATCGCTCGAAAAGAAGATTGTGCTCTAGGGGGCACACCGCGGTGATGCCCAGGAGATAGGACACGATAGAGTTTGCTGCAGAGCCACGTCCGGAGCATCGAATGCCACGCGCGCGCGCTTCACAAACGACCTCATGAACGACGAGAAAAAAGTCTGCCAGCTCCAAGTGTTCAATGACATCGAGTTCATGGGCTACTTGAGCCTGCGCTTGTGCAAGACGCTGCTCCTGATAACGACGGAGAATCGTTTCTGCGCATAGTTCATGCAACACTGCTATCGCTGTGGTCCCTTCTGGAATCCGTGCTCTCGGAGGTGTAATATGCTCCGGCAGAATCGAGAACGTACACTGCACAAGAATGGATGACAGATTGCTGAATGCCTCGTCGTAGGGGAGAACCATGCGAAGGTCGTTCTCAGACCATAGCGCGTGTTTGTCGTGCACGGTACGTTCTGGATGCGGATCGTACATCGTGATCCCTTCGCGAATGCATACCATGAGATCATGCACAGCATAGGTATCCGGTGTAGCATATCGTACATCTTGCGCTACGACAATCGGACGTTGCATGTCACGCGCAAGCTCGACCAACCGTGCCGTTCTTCGTCTCGACCACGGACGAGCATCATGCGCTATGCCGATATAGACATGCGCATGGTGAATCGTATCAACAACACCACGAACGTGCAGAAGATCGTGCCCGATCCCGTGAACAATAATGATGCAGTCATTGCAGTTCGACTCATCGAGTAGCATCGGTACATCATCCTGCTGCTGATGATGTGTTAGCATACAGCAGATCTGTTGATATCCCACGTGAGAGCGTGCAATGAGCGACACAGCTATACCGTCGAGGATAATGTCGCAGCCCATAATCGACTTGATGTTGTGTCTACTACATGCACGTTCTGCGCGAACAGCTCCGTATACACCATACAGGTCAGTAAGAACGAGCGCTGTATGACCGTGTTGTGATGCAGCCAGAACGAGTTCTTCAGGAGAAGACGCTCCGTCGAGAAATGAGAAGTGACTTCGCGTATGGAGAGATCCGAACATCGGTTAATCGTACAAACGTGAAATCATCCATCCCTGAATGGTGCTGTGGTATATCTCCATCACACCGCAGGACGTGCTTACGAGAAGGTATTCGCGTTGTTCATCAGACGTCCACCACGGACCCCGTGTTGACCAACTATCTATGACCGTCTCAACGTTGTACGTGCCGCTTCGCCAGCAGATCACATAGGGAATGTTAGCCCGGCAACCCACATCAATTGATTCGAGCATGAGCTTCATTGCTGTTGTCCGATGATCTGCGCGTAGTCTTCGGGAATGATGGACCACGGATTATGTATGCGGATCTCCTTGATCACTGAGCCATACTTGGGTACTAACGATACTCTGAGATCCTGGAGAGAACTGGATTGATCAAACAGTGCTATCTGCTCGCCGATGGGATGTCTGAGCGACGTCAGTCGTATCCGAAGACCCCACCACAGCCGTGCAGACGACAGTAGCTGGCGAATCAGCGCATCAACATGCGTCTCAAGATGTCGTAATGTCGCTATTGCTGTCCGCATAATCCGTCCACGTCGTGCACTAACCTCACCTGAACGATCTAGCACTCCCACATCAACGCGCCATGCTTCTCGACCACATAACTGGCTGATGATATCTGCACACACGTGTGTACGTGCATCATAAACTGGTCCAGGTTCGCATGTTACATCTTCGAATACAACACGTGCTATAATCTCGTCAGGGGGCTGGAATAATGGTAGCGCCGTCGAAGTTGTATGTAAGAGACGATAGATCCGTACACCCAGATCGCCAAATTGCGCTCGGAGGTGTCGATCTGAAAGCCCTCGAAGTGTACCAATGCTCGATAGTCCGAATAATCGTAAGCGCTCAAGGAATATCTCGTCGATCTGAAGCTCTGGTACGTCACGAAGTACATTGGTACTTACATGTTCAGCAGATGCATGAGCGTCGAGCCTACCAGGTATCGCCTCGAAGGCACAGAGCATTGAGCTCGTACGATCGGGAGCCATTGCAGCCCGCGCAGACCAGCGACGAACATTCGTTCGCATCTCATCGATGTTGTCTGTTCCCGCATGCAGGATGCCATGGTCTCGTACGAGCAGCAATGGTGTTGAACTGTGCACCACCTCGATTATGGCGTCCCACGAAGCTGGGGATATAGCGGGGTCAAGGGCAAGAGTGATTATCATTGTGCGATTCTACAAAATGTCAATGACATTGACAAAATGAGAATCTGTGTGTTGATAACCTAGAGCTTCTTGATGCAGCTCCGAACCACGCCAACGATGGTGAAGTCCATATCAGCTGTGATTTCAATGTCCTTATAGCGACGATTCTCAGCTCGTAGTATAGGACGACCTTCGACCTTGAGATAACGTTTCACGGTGAGTTCGCCATAGACCTTAGCAATGACAATCTGACCTGACCGTGGCTGAATTGCACAGTCCACAATGAGGGTATCCCCATCGCTGATACCAGCATCTGTCATTGAATCACCAACAACACGGATGAAATACGTACTTTCTGGATGCTCGAGGAGCATATCCGCTAGGTCAATTTCACGCTCGATTGTGTCGTCGGCTGCTGCTGGCAAGCCAGCGCTGACTCCGAGAGAAAGCATAGGGATTCGAGGACCGCTTCGACCTGGCAGGGCTGGAGCGACAACAAGCGGAGCTTGGGCACGGAGTTCTGCAATGACGCTCTTCATTGCCTGAACTTGCTCCTCTAAGCGCTCAATCGCACCCTTGGGTTGTGATGGTGCAGTATCGTCGCGCACGGTTGTAGGCGATCCGGTGCCCGTGAGCAACCACCCTGATGACACGCCGTAACGGCGATCCAACAGGGCGAGTATCTCTTGGGGTACTCCAGTGCGACCAGATTCCCAAGAATATACAGTTGGAACCTTAACTCCGATCGTTGCAGCATAGTCAGCCACCGACAGACGAAGTATACTCTCTCGTACTTGCCGGTGACGGGTGCCAAGTTGGATCTTTGTTTGCATGTTGCTTTCCACAGAAAGTGCTATCAGATGTGGACAATATACAAATTGTCGACTGTTGTCAAAAGACACATTAGCAAATTATCCGAACAGCCATTTATCTCATGTAACAATATGTCACTATTTGTAGCGAATCTGTGACGGCTCAGCCTCAATATTGCTACCGTAATATGTGGAAGTAGCGAATCAAAAACTGTCACTTGTTCTTACATCCACACGATCTATCGGAGTGGATGAGGAGCTACTATATCATGAACGTTTGGGGCTGTGAGAAGGTCTTACAATGGGAAAACAAGCACTACGCGTTGTTGATTCGAGTAGTAGGGTAGAGTGAATATGCAACAGCCGCTGATACTCACGGAGGATCAGCGGCTGTGGTATATAACGTCGTTCGTACGATTAATGCCGTCAGCTACGTTACGGTTGCACGATAACAGCTGTGCGACAAAGCACCTGACTGCCTTGCTCAAGAAGCAAGACGTATTGACCAGACGCGATGTCAG
>CAMCXP010000100.1 GCA_945883395.1 Melioribacter roseus P3M-2 | reverse complement strand
TCGCAGGTAAGGCGTGCCGCAATACCGTCGCTTCTCGTTCGGAAAAACACGACGCGAACGTTCCCAACAAGCACCGTCTGCTGGAGGTCTTCGTGAACCCTACCAACGTCGGCGAGGATCTTCGCGCGGACGAATGAGGAGTCGGAGAGCAAAATCTCGAGGTTGTACGATACATGCGTAGGCGAGCGAAGAAATGGGTCGTTCTTCACCGATGTGACTGCCGTGCGCTCGCGACATCCTGTCGAAAGGATTAGCAGCAGTACAATCATCGCAGTTACGATGAACCATCCACCTTGATCGATACGCGATGTCATGCTCGGCGATGCCAGTAGGTAAGCACCATCGTCAAGAAATCGGCAACCTCACTCAGTGGTAACTGCGTTGCAGCATCACTCTTGGCCTGTGATGGATCCGGATGTGTCTCGAAGAACAACCCATCAATGCCAGCTGCTGCCGCCGCACGCGCAAGTGTTGGTATAAACTCCCGGTTTCCGCCAGACTGAGCACCTACCGATGGACGTTGCACGCTATGTGTTGCATCAAAGATTACGGGGTGGCCTGTGTCAGACATGATATGGAGTGAACGGTAGTCAACCACCAAGTCGTGATAGCCAAAGGATGTCCCTCGCTCCGTTAGCCATACCGACGGATTCCCTGCAGCCGTCACCTTGGCTGCTGCCTTGGCCATGTCGTCGGGCGCCATGAACTGCGCCTTCTTAATGTTCACCGTCTTTCCCGTAGCAGCCGCCGCCTCCAAAAGTGAGGTTTGACGACTCAAAAACGCAGGTATCTGCAAGATATCAGCGTACTCCGCAGCAAGTGCTGCTTCGTGATCGGCATGAATATCTGTGAGCACACGCGCGCCAATCGTGGCACCGGCCTCGCGGAGATATGAAAGTGCTTCGATATCTCCAATGCCCTGATAGGAGTCAGCACTTGTGCGGTTGGCCTTGCGGTATGAACCCTTTAGAACAAGGTCGACGGGTAGGTCACGACAAATAGTTGCAAGATGCTCTGCAACGCGCAGAAGCATATCTCGTGATTCGACGAGGCACGGACCTGCAATGATAATTGGTCGAAGTGATGTTGTCTCCATGGCGTCGAAATTATCCATTAAATTGGGGCTAGCAGCAAAGAGATCATGACCGCACGACCAGACAATATCCCCCTTCGCCGTCGATCAGGCGGTGAAACACGTCCGCCACAAGAGGACGAGGCACCACGTCCGCAACAGCGAACACTTACCGATGAGCACAACCGCCTTCGGCGCTTTAAGATCATCGCCGTTCTTCTTGGCATTACTGGAGTATTGCTGCTGATTGCACTGGTATCGTACACGGCAAAGGACGAAGCGAACGCACAGCTAACCCTCAAAGACATGGTGGGCGTGATCCGTGGCGATGAAACATTGCGACTTAAGTTCGATACAACCTACAACTGGCTGGGGCTGCTCGGAGCTGTTGTTGCCCACTGGATGTTCACGTCGACGATTGGTATATGGTCAGTCGTATTGCCCGTGCTAATGATGTTCTGGGCGTATGACGTTTTTCGTGTTCAACGGATTACTCCCCTCGTGGCCCGCCGCTCGATTGTGACGATTGGATGTGGTGTTTCGGTGGCGGCTGTTCTCGGCACTCTTCAGCCACTCGAGTGGTTCCAGTGGCTTCCTCGTGAAAGTTGCGGAGCAATCGGACAGTTCCTCGGGGGCGTAACGTCGCAGTTTATCGGTCGCATTGGAAGCACAATCGTGTGGCTTTCAACCTTGACGTTCGTGAGCATTGTCGGATTCGAAATCAACGTATCTGGATTGCGTGCGCGGTTCGGCACGTTCCTTGCCGGATTCGAAGGACTTGATCTGCGCTCCATGTTCAGCAACAACGCTAATGCATCCGACGACGATCAAGACGCTGAGCTGGCACATGAGGTTGATGCTGATCAGGGTGACGATGCACCAGACACAGACGTCCCGGCTATCAAACGGCAGACGACACTGGGCCAACGAATCCAGCGGCCTATCCTCGACGCGGCAACATTCGACGAGGAAGAGCCGGCATCGGTTCTGCCACGAGTGCCCCTTGTAAAGCCGGAGCCTGCACCTGATGGAATTCCCATTGAAGGACGTCAGCTGTCGAGCTCAGTAAAGATCCTACGCCCATCGAAAGCGGATGTTCCGCGCACTGAGGCCACGATACCCCCGCCTGTGCGTCCGCAGACTTCTGCACCGATTGAGCAGCCAGCTGTCGATATCTCGGACATACAAAAGAAGCTCCAAGAGCTTCACCCAAAGCGTGAGATCGCACTCCATGATGTCGAGCCTGACCCAACGATAGCGCCGGTGCTTCCGGGTGTTCACATTGAATCGATCGACGCTATTGACGAGATCGATAAGGCTAGTGAATCAGTGGATCGACACACCGAGACTACTCCATTGCGTGTCCCGTCGTCAGTGAGCATCCAGAAGCCCCTTACCGTAACTGTCCAGGATACACTGTTCCCTGTCGAACCAGAGATACAGCTGTCGAATCGCACGTTATACGACGAAGAGATCGCCTATAAGCCGCCTCCGGGAAGCTTGCTAGTTGAAGTCAAGGACGAAGCAGCTGTGGACGATAAAGAGCTCGAGGCTAATGCTCGCACGCTTCAGGAGAAACTTGAAACCTTCCGCGTCCGTATCGAGAACCTCACAGTCACGCCAGGTCCAGTTGTAACGCAATACGAGTTTGTTCCAGCGTCCGGAATCAAGGTATCTCAGATCGCCTCGTTGTCGGACGATATTGCGCTGGCGCTCAAAGCGCAAGGCGTGCGCATTATTGCACCTATTCCAGGCAAAGGTACTGTTGGTATTGAGATTCCGAACAACAATCCATCGATTATACGTTTCAGTTCAATTATCAAGTCACCGAAGTATCACAACCCCGAGATTAAGCTGCCTCTCGCGATGGGGAAAACGGTGATTGGTGAGGTATTCTGTGCTGATCTGACGAAGATGCCGCATTTGCTCATAGCTGGTGCAACGGGAAAGGGTAAGTCTGTCGGTATCAACACGATCATTGCATCCTTGTTGTACCGCATGCACCCTCGTGATCTAAAGTTTGTGATCATCGATCCAAAGCGTGTTGAGATGACGCTATACACGGCGTTACGCAATCACTATCTCGCCGTTTCGCCCGACATCAATGAGTCGATTGTGACTTCGCCACAGAATGCGGTGATTGTTTTGAAGGCGCTCGTAGAGGAGATGCAGCAGCGTTTCAGCGTCCTGGCGGCTGCTGGACAGCGAAACATCAGTGACTACAATCAGAAAGTTCGTGACGGAAAGATCAAAGACAAGGGTGGCATCATTCACCGTCCGATGCCTTTTATCGTTGTGATCATCGACGAGCTTGCCGACTTGATGATGACGGCGTCAAAGGAAGTGGAGGAACCGATCTGCCGTCTGGCACAGCTTGCTCGAGCTGTGGGTATCCACTGTATTGTAGCAACGCAGCGTCCGAGTGTCGACGTCGTAACGGGTCTGATCAAGGCGAACTTCCCTGCACGCATTGCCTATCAGGTGGCATCCCGCATTGATTCGCGTACGATCCTTGATGGTACAGGCGCTGAGCATCTTATCGGAAATGGCGACATGTTGTTTGCCCCGGGCAACACGCCCATGCCAATCCGCATGCAGAATGCGTTTATATCGACTGAGGAAGTCGAAGCCATCTGCGAATGGATCGGTGGGCAAGAGGGATATTCGACGCCGTACATGCTGCCCTCGGTCAATAAACGTGGTGTTGGCGGTGGAAGCTCCGACGGCGATCGTGATGTCTTGTTCGAGGACGCAGCGCGGATCTTCATCCAGCTCCAGCAGGCAAGCACATCGACTCTTCAACGCAGGCTCAAGATTGGCTATGCTCGAGCAGCTCGAATCGTCGATGAATTGGAGATGACGGGCATCGTAGGCCCTCCCGATGGGTCGCGTGGGCGTCCCGTGCTGCTGCAAAGTGAGTCAGAATTAGAAGCCTATCTGTAAGTCCGGTTCGTAGATTTGTGGGTTTCCCCCACAGACTCAACGTTCATGCCTCAGGATCCACACCTTACCGACGGTACCTTTCACGAGCACACACATATTCGCGTGGTTGGTGCACGCGAGCACAACCTCAAGAATATTACCGTTGAGATCCCTCGAGATCAGCTTACTGTCATTACCGGTTTGAGTGGTTCGGGAAAATCTTCGCTCGCCTTTGATACGGTATATGCCGAAGGACAACGCCGGTACGTTGAATGCATGTCATCCTACGCACGGCAGTTTCTTGGCGTCATGAAAAAGCCTGATGTGGATCTGATCGAGGGCCTTTCACCGGCAATCTCCATCGAACAGAAGAGCGTCGGCATGAGCCCTCGTTCTACCGTAGGAACGGTTACTGAGATTTATGATTATCTACGGCTGTTGTATGCCAAGATCGGTACCCAGTATTGTGTACAGTGTGACATTCCAGTTAAGCAGCAGACCATAGAACAGATTCTCGATGCTGTTACAGCCTCACCGAATGGCACACGGCTGCAGGTGTTGAGTCCGGTCGTAAAGGGTCGCAAGGGACATTACCGCGAACTGTTTGATCAATTCCGTCGTCAGGGCTTCACGCGCGTTCGCGTCGATGGCGAACTCCAGGAAATCACTGAGGGTATGCAGCTCGCACGCTACAAGGTTCATACAATTGAACTCGTGATTGACCGACTTGCGATTGATCCCGAATCACCACGACGACTGCGCGAAAGCATCGAGACAGCACTGCAGCTGGGCGAAGGCGGACTTACCGTGCTGATTGAAGATTCACCCGAAGTCTGGGGCGAACGTTTCTTCAGCACGCTCTACGCATGCCCTCAGTGCGGTACATCCTATGAGACGCCAGCGCCGAACATGTTTTCGTTCAATTCTCCATTCGGAGCATGCACCACGTGTGAAGGCATTGGCCAGATGTTCGACTTCGACATCGCGCTGGTTATTCCCGATCGCAAACTCACGATAGAAGCAGGAGGCATCGCACCTCTTGGAAAAAAGCGGGAGACGTGGCTCTGGAAACAAGTGGCAGCATGGTGTGAGACAGCTAGTATCTCATTGAAGGTTCCGATTGCGGACCTCGCACCGGAGGCCATTGCCTCCGTGCTATATGGTACGTCAGATTCATCGGTCCAACTTGCCTATGGTGGTTCTACGGTGAAGCATACCTACTTAGGCGTGCTTCCATCACTCCGTCATCAATACGAACAAACTACCACTAGCACCGTTCGCCGTTCAATCGAGCGGTACTTTGCTACGATCATATGCCGTGAATGCGGTGGTGCGCGTCTGAAGCGCGACCATCTTCATGTACGTATCACCGATGCGAACATCCATCGGGTTTGTCAATATGATATTGAGACTGCCGGAACGTGGTTCAGTGAACTATCTGTGCAGCTCCCGCAGCGTCAACGTCTCATCTCAGCACCTATCTTAAAGGAAATCATCGCACGTTTGAGCTTCCTGAATGAGGTTGGCTTGTCGTATCTCACTCTCGAACGCAGTGCCAAGACACTTTCAGGGGGCGAGTCCCAGCGCATTCGTCTTGCTTCGCAGATAGGGTCGCAATTGGTAGGCGTCACATATGTTCTTGATGAGCCGAGCATCGGTCTGCACCAGCATGATAATCAGAAGCTTATCAGTTCCTTGAAACGACTCCGTGATCTCGGGAATACTATCGTTGTTGTTGAACACGACCGCGAGATGATCGAAGAGGCTGATCATGTCATTGATATCGGACCCGGTGCTGGTGTCCATGGCGGTGAGATCATCGCGTCATTTCACGTCGGCACGTCTCCACGCTCAGCAATGCATCTTCAGGAAACGCCGGGATACGATCGATCGCTCACGCTCCAGTATCTGTCGGGATCTCGCTCAGTTGATGTTCTTCGTGAACGTCGCAGCGGCAACGGAAAGCACCTGCGTCTCTTGGGAGCGCGGGGACACAACCTTCATAACGTAACACTCGACATACCTCTTGGCACCCTCACATGTGTAACTGGAATGAGTGGCTCAGGAAAGAGCACACTGATTAACGATACACTCTATCCCATCTTATCCCGACACTTCTTCCGCGCCGAAGCTGTACCGATGCCGTACGATCGCCTTGAGGGGATCGAGCACATCGACAAGGTGATTGAGATTGATCAAACGCCAATTGGTAGGACACCCCGTTCGAATCCTGCGACCTATACCGGACTTTTCACGCAGATTCGAGATTTCTTTACAATGCTTCCCGAATCAAAGATTCGAGGATACCAAGCAGGCAGATTTAGTTTCAATGTTGCTGGCGGCAGATGTGAAGAGTGTGAGGGGGTCGGAATTCGAAAAATCGAAATGAACTTTCTTCCGGATGTCTATGTCCCGTGTGAAATCTGCGGTGGGAAGCGCTACAACGCGGAGACTATTACGGTGCGGTTTAAGGGCAAGTCGATCTCCGATGTGCTCGATATGACCGTTGAAGAGGCGTTCGATCTGTTTTCGGACATCCCGCGCATTAAGACGAAACTGAGCGCACTGATGGACGTAGGCCTGACCTACATCAAGCTAGGGCAGCAGGCACCGACGCTCTCTGGGGGTGAGGCGCAACGCGTGAAGCTGGCGACGGAGCTTTCTAAGATTGGTACAGGAAAAACAATGTACCTCTTGGACGAACCCACAACTGGGTTGCATTTTGAGGATACGTCGGTGCTTCTACGTTTACTGAATCGACTTGTCGAGAAGGGTAACACCGTGGTTGTCATTGAGCACAATCTTGATGTGATTGCGTATGCAGACCACATCATTGACCTTGGACCAGGAGGCGGACGCGATGGCGGCAGAATCGTCGGAACAGGAACACCCGAGCATCTGGCTACGGTGCAGGAGAGCATAACCGGAACCTATCTAGCCATGGAACTTCAACAGGCTTCGTCGACGCTACACAACAGACGTTAGGAACAAACGTCGTGCTAGCGCCGTAGATCAGGAATCATTCACGTTACTCCTTCCTATGACCGACGACATTTTGAAATGGCAGCAGCAAGCACTTGATGCTGTCGTCGACATCGCCGGCCTTTCGACTCGTCCATCTGCGATCGTCCGTGCACGTGCACGGATCATGGAGATCACGGATACGAGTGCGGCAGCACTCGAAGTCATCGCCTCAACCCTGCGCGAGATCGGTATCTCTGCACAGTGTCAGAGTGTTTCCACGACGTCTCCCTCTCCTGAACACGATCTTCGTGTACTGGCACTTAATGACGAGGGTTGGATCGTTCAGGCAACGATCACTCAGCTGACACCTTGGTCGTCCCTTCTCGGACAGAAATCGCAGATGTATGTGATCATTATTGATGGTCGCT
>CAMCXP010000099.1 GCA_945883395.1 Melioribacter roseus P3M-2 | reverse complement strand
AACGATCGTTATGACGAGATTTGCACATGCGCACAATACTGCCCGACGAGCTATCGCACCGCGACCGACATCAGCTGCTTCTGAGTGGCGTGTCGCCCCGTCCAATCGCCTTTGTGACATCAATGGATGCCCATGGAACGATGAACTTGAGTCCGTTCTCGTTCTTCATGTCATTTGCATCGAAGCCCCCTATCGTAGCTATCGGACCAGCCATTGCAGCCAAGACAGGTCGGGCGAAGGATACGTGGCTGAACATCTTGGCAACACGCGAATGCACGATCAGTTGCGTGTCGTACGACATGGTCCATGCCATGAATCTTACCTCGGCTGAGTTTCCATCCGACGTTGACGAGTACACAGTTTCGGGTTTCACCAAGGCTCCATCGTCGATGGTCGCCCCTCCGTACGTCGCCGAATCACCCTACAGTATGGAGTGCCGTCTGTTCGAGAACATCGAACTACGCCGCGATATAGGAGGCAACGGAAACATCGTCCTTCTTGAGGTGGTGGCATTCCATGTGGCCGATAGTGTGTTTACTGCCGACGGCAAGGTCGATCCAAGGAGTTTGGATCTGGTGGGACGCATGGGGTACTCTCACTACTGCCGCACGCGCGACATCTTCGACGCAACGCAGCCGGGGCATCTTCCCATCGGTATGGATGCGCTCCCCGATCACATCCGCATGAGTCAGATTCTGACGGGAAACGATTTGGCTCAGCTCGCCTACGTTCCGGTGCTGCCGATGTATGATGGATCTTTCCCGCAATTCGCGTCTGACTTCGCTGCGGATTCTATCGACGTTGAGCTCGCATGTGAGCGACCACTCGGAGCGCTCTATGTGTGGCTACAACGCGGTGACCGCAAGGATCATGCAACACTGCACCGCATCGCACAGCTGTTCATTCAGCAGGGTAAGATCGACGAAGCCTGGCAATCACTTCTGCTCGATTAAGCTACTCGGCGAGTGGCTCAACAGTGCACATAAGTGCACCTTTCTCTAGCGCACTGCCTTCAACGACGCCGATGTTCCGAATCACACCTGATACGGGTGTCTTGATGGCGTTCTCCATCTTCATTGCTTCAAGCGTGAAGAGCGTTTCACCCTTGCGTACGGTTTGACCGTCGACAATGGCAATACCCTTGAGAAGTCCTGGCATCGGAGCGGAAATCTTTGTGCTCCGGTTCTGCTGTGCTGGGGACGAAGTGAGGATCTCCAGCAACTGGCGATGACGCTTGTCGTGGACGCTTGCCGCATAGACATATCCACGCACGGTGATGGTCACCGATGAAATGCCGTCAGACGCGATGTGCACAGGTACACGGTTGGAACCGTCAATCCAATCCCAGACATTGGGGTGATCCGTTGGTGCGAGCAGCACGGGAGCTCCGCCAAGCGGTGTGGCACCTTCCGACGTGAGGGTGATTTCTCGCTGGCGTCCGTCGATTTCTGTCTGTACGATGAAGGTGCTCATATCCACGCTGAAATGTTACGTCGCAAAGATACGGTTCGTCAGGGCTTACACTCGAGCAGAAAGAGATGACGCCCCATGTAGCCGAGTCCTTGAAACACATTCTTCGATCGGTTATACACGACCGACAGCATTGAGTCGCACATCTTCCCGAGTCGGAGAATGTTCTGCTCGAGTTGCGCTTTTGCCAGTGTTGTTGAACTCGCCCACGCAACGGATGTCCCCGTTTGATCCACGGCGAGCGGAACCCTCAGATTCACAGCGCCGCTTACACGATGTTGCTTCCCGTTGAGGGTGACAAAATGCTCGCCATCGAATCCGGCATACACCATGATCGATCCATCAGGAGTAAAGCGTATCGGACTCGTCTGCCGTCCCGCCGGATATTCCATTCCGTTGAAACTCACTGAGCGATTGCCATTCCGGCTGACGAGTGCTGCTGCAAGGGGCTCAAATGGCGCAATGACAAGTCCGGTGATGTTGTCGCAAGGCTGACTCGTCCACGGCTGCCGCATGTCGGCAGTGTAGAGGAACATGCGAGCCAACCCTGTTCCGTCCGAGGCGTGGAATGCACACGATGTTCCTCCGACATTAGTCTGCAGATCTGCTACGTTGACGAGTCCCTGTGCTATTACGTCATCCCCAACGAGCACCGACCAGCTAGCTCCGACGCGAGTTGCATACACAATCGATCCATCGGCCCAAACACCCGCTATGAGGATTTGCTCGCCACGCGCAACCTCATTGCCATTGCGCATCAACATATCGATGGTTCCAGTTGATTCGATCCATGCTACAATAACCCCGCTTGGATCGGTATGGAGCATCTGTGGCATACGGCTGCAACGAAATGTCTTGTTGCGTGAGGATATCCGATGATCATCTCCGTTGCCATGGTGCCACCATGCATCTGAAGCCATCGATGCCAGACGAACATCGTAGAGCACATCACCGGAAAGTGAGATCGTATCAGTCTTCGTAAGCAGGTTCCACTGACCCAAGATCTTCACACCTGCAAAGAACGTCGAGCCATCAAACGAAAACTGCGGTTGTAATGCAGATTCAAATGGGCCGTGGGGAATGCCGTCGATGATCAGTCCAACCATTTGCTCAAATGGCTGCGTAATCGCAAACCAGTGTCCATTTGTGTCAATACCAGCCGTCATAACACGCTCGTGCGCAGCAAGCAACCTGATATCGCGACAGTCCTGTGCACCCAACGAGCATAGAGTCAGAACTCCAGTGGTAAACAGTACCAACAACGATCGTGTCATGTGCGCGCGTCCGAGTTATGGCGTTGTGGTTGGTGCAACGTACCAACGTTCCTGCGTAGCAACACAATGCAGTGGAACATCATGTTCGTTGACTGCAGTATTCATAACGCGCTGCAACTCATAGGCTACGCCGATAGTTGTTGCGCGCACGGTCCGAAGGAACGCATCGTAGAATCCTTTGCCATACCCAATGCGATTACAGGATCGATCGAATGCAACCATCGGGACGATGATCGCCGATGATTCATCAAAGTGTGATGGACCGTCAACAATGTCGCTCTCATCGGGATTATGAGGTTCCAGGATTCCGAACGAACCTTCACGCCACGTAGTTCGCCACGTCACACGACAATGGCGCATTCGTGTCGCTCCTGGGGCCACAATCGGCACATAGACATCTTTGCCGATCCCCCACGCATACTCGATAAGCGGCATCGTCTCGACTTCATCACGTACCGTTCGGTACACATGAACACGACGTGCAAGCTGAAATGCACGATGCTTATGCGCACGTTCGAAAATGAGCTGATCCCAAAGAAGTCGAGCCGATGGCTCGATTGCTGCTCGTTGCGTGAGAATCTGCTGTCGGATTTCCGTTTTACTCATACGTCATGCTCGTATATCATCGATTTCTGATCTTTCCGGCGTTTGATTGATGCCACTATGAGATCCGGAACAACTGTCCCAATGAGCAACACGCAAGCTCCCACGACTTGCATCGGACTAAACCGCTCATCAAGGATGATCCAGGCGATAGATGCTGCAGCAATGGGCTCAAGCGCGTAAATCACACCGGCACGAACAGGATGTGTGTAATGTTGATATCGTGTTTGAACAAAGGTTGCAACCAACGATGCCATTACGGCGCAATACGCGAGCGCAACGATAAACTGCGTATCAAAGGTTGGTAGCACGCTATGGCCATTTATAGCATCTACTCCGACGATCACAAGTGCAAGCAGGACGGTAACCATAAACTGGAGAACGACCAGTGCGTTGAGTGATGATGCGTCGTGCTGAATCTCCCGCGTCCAGACGTCAATGTACGTCAGGTACACTGCCCACAGAATTGAACTAACCAAGGTGATCACGTCACCAATATTCACTCCGTGCTCTTGTGGATTAGTGAAGAACCACAGACCACTCAGCACGAGGACGATTGAGGCCAGGTGATTTGGCTTTACGGGTGTTCCATGAAGAAGGCGATTCACGATGGGAACAAAAACAACCATCGTGCCTGTCACAAACGCTGAGGCCGAAGCCGTCGTATGCTGCATACCCACAGTCTGGAGCAGAAATCCAGTCCCATACAGGGCACCAAGAACAATTCCCCTGCGACGGGTACGCGCATCAAGACGACGGAGGTTGCGATGCCACAGCAGCAGACCGAGAAGCGATGCTATTCCGAACCGCAGTGCGACAAAGACGCTCGGCTGTGTGTCCACCATCTCGTTCTTGATGAAGGCGAATGTCGCACCCCATAACATGGTGACACCAACGAGCAGCAATTCGGCCCCACGCTTGGTCATGCCTGGCCCATCATTGCGTAGTACCGCGCAACTGCATGCATGCCCGTGTGATAATTCGCCAGCGAGAAATGCTCATCAGGCGAGTGCGCATTCTCATTGTTCAAACCGAATCCCATAAGAACCGTTGGAGCTCGCAGAACAGTGTCGAACAACAGGACGACGGGAATTGATCCACCCTCGCGTGTGAATCGACATGGCGTCCCAAACGTCTCTTCCAGCGCTTTGGCTGCCGTGATGATTGCTGGTGATGTTACATCGATGAGTACTGGGTCAGCCCCATGCAGGTCCTGTACAGAAACTGTGGTTCCCTCCGGCGCGATCGATGAGATGTAGTTCATCACCTTCTCTGCAATGTCGGTATGCGTTTGATGTGCAACCAGACGCATTGAGATCTTTGCCATCGCCCGTGCGGGGAGAACGGTCTTGGCTCCCTCACCAGTAAAGCCACCTAGGATACCGTTTACATCCAATGTTGGACGAGCACCGAGACGTTCAATAGTGGTGTATCCAGGTTCGCCGGATACAGCAGCGACATTGACGTCAGCTTTGAGTCGCTCGTCTGAGTAGCCGAGTGCATTGAGTGACGTACGCTCCTGCGGCGTGAGATCAAGCACGGCATCATAGAACCCAGGGACGGTGATCAACCCGTTGACGTCTTTGAGCTGCGCGATGATGTGTGCCAGAGCATTTATCGGGTTGACAACAGCACCGCCATACGAGCCCGAATGAAGATCGCGATTAGGTCCTTGAACCTCTACCTGCAGATACGCCAAGCCACGCAACCCATAGACAATCGATGGCTCACCTGGGGCAAACATCGACGTATCAGATACCACGACAGCGTCGCACGCGAGTTTATCACGATGTTGTTCGACAAACGGCGCAAGATTCGGACTTCCGATCTCTTCTTCGCCTTCGATCAAGAGCTTGAGATTTACCGGAAGCGAGCCGTCGACGGCGAGCATCGCTTCGATGGCTTTGATATGCAGGAACACTTGACCCTTGTCATCCGTTGCGCCACGAGCAAAGACCTTACCGTCTCGGATGGTCGGTTCAAATGGTGGGTTCGTCCACAAGTGAAGAGGATCAACAGGCTGCACGTCGTAATGACCATAGAACAACAACGTCGGTGCGGCAGGGCCGGCTGTGCAGTGCTCAGCATAGACAATGGGATGTCCCGCGGTTTGAATCACCTCCACATGTTGAACGCCGAGTGCACGAACGTGTTCCGATAGCCAGTTGGCGCAGCGTTGCACCTCGGTTGCGCACGCAGGATCGGTGCTTACACTTGGAATAGCAAGAAACTCGCAGAGTTGGTCTTCGAAGCGCTGATGGTGTTGCTCAAGATATTGGTCGATTGTCATGACGTAGTTCAGTACCTGAGGAGTGATTATTCGTTCGTGGTCAATTGTGGTCCGACGTTCAGCGATGCGTAGAGTTGTTCATACATCGGGACGATCATTGCGATATCAAAGTTCTCAACTGCGCGGCGGCGTGCGTTTGTGCGGAATGCTGCCAGTTTCTTTGGATTGATGAGAAGCTCAACGCAATACTTGGCCATGCGTTGGACATCTCCGAGTTCAGCAATGAACCCTGTTTCGTCATGTTTGACAACCTCTGGTATTCCGCCGATATTGGTTGCGACAACAGGAACCGAGCACGACATTGCCTCGAGCGCTGAAAGACCAAAGCTCTCCTGCTGTGAAGGCAACAAGAAGATATCGGCAACTGAGAGAATTTCCGGAAGGGCTGATTGCTTGCCGAGGAATGTGACATGCTCTTCGACTCCAAGCTCACGCGTGAGGCGCTCGGCTTCACTTCGGTCTGGTCCGTCGCCAACGAAGATCAGGCGTGCCGGCAGCTTCGTTCGAACTTCGGCCAAAATGCGTATGCAATCCTGCACCCGTTTCACTGGACGAAAGTTCGAGACATGCATCAGAATCCACTCATCACCGCAACGAAGTCTGCGTTCAAGCGATTCGTTGGTGGATCGTACGTACAGAGATGTATCAACAAAGTTCGGAATGGCCTGAATCTCAAGATCACTGCCGAATCCCTGACGAGTTTTCTCGTGTAAATACCTCGATACAGCCGTTACGGCATCGCTCTTCTCAAGCGAATACTTTACGAGTGGATGGAACGTAGGCTCCATCCCGACAAGCGTAATGTCAGTTCCGTGAAGAGTTGTTACGAGTGCAAACGGATGTGATTGAGCGGCGATCTCTTTGGCAAGGTGAGCACTAATCGCGTGCGGAATCGCGTAATGTACGTGCACCACATCAAGCTGTTCGTATTTTGCGACGTCGAGGATCTTCCCAGCAAGGGCAAGCGTGTAGAGATTGAATTCGAGCAGCGGATACGACGGCGTCTCAACCTCGTGGTAGTAGATGTTCTCCTGAAATCTATCAAGCCGCATCGGCTGAGCATACGTGATGAAATGCACGCTATGCCCACGCCGAGCTAGTTCTTGCCCAAGCTCCGTCGCCAATACACCACTGCCGCCATAGGTTGGATAGCAGACCATTCCAATTCGCATGAGACTTACTTTCTTGCAATGAACTTCACGTCGTACGATACAATTCGCGCTACCGTAACAGGCGAAATTACCATCAAACGGTCAACCTTCCTCGCATACCTTCACGCGTGTGCATCGACGCAACAGGCGCAACAACTGCTTGAAGAGCTACGTTCCAAGCACAGTGATGCCGTGCACCACTGCTATGCCTGGAGGATCGGACCTAATGGGATGGATTACCGCATGTCCGACGATGGTGAGCCCTCTGGGACTGCTGGTAAGCCCCTTCTCTTCGCACTCCAGCGAGCGCAGCTGAGCGACGTGCTTCTTGTGGTTGTACGTTACTATGGTGGTGTAAAGCTTGGTATCGGACCACTAGCGCGGGCGTATGCTGAAGCCGGACAAGTTGCGATTGGTGTGTGTGAACGTGTCACTGTTCGCACATTGGCGCGTGCAACCGTGTTTTGCCTGTATGACGACGTCTCGACGGTCACGCGAACACTCGAAGAGTACGATGCGAGATTCACAGCGTCGTATTCCGATGCCATTACCTTCGACGTTGAAGTTGCATCGGAGAACATTGATATGCTTATCGAAGCAATTACGTCCCGTACGAATGCACGCGCGGGCTCGTTAAAAATCAGCACCGAG
>CAMCXP010000098.1 GCA_945883395.1 Melioribacter roseus P3M-2 | reverse complement strand
CGAACCATCCGATTACGCAATCGATACAGAAACTCGTTGAGATCTTTGGCTCGATGGGTTTTGAAGTTGCAGAGGGACCGGATGTTGAAGATGACGCTCACAATTTCGGAAAGCTCAATTTCGCCGCCAATCATCCTGCACGAGATATGCAGGACACCTTCTTTGTCGACAATAGCGAAAGAGAAGATGTGTTGCTCCGCACACATACGTCGTCGGTTCAGGTCCGTGTGATGGAGTCGATGAAGCCGCCGATTCGATGCATTATGCCTGGTCGGGTGTATCGTAATGAAGCTGTCAGTGCTCGATCGCTTGCCGAGTTCCATCAAATCGAGGGACTTTATATCGCCAAGGGTGTGAGCATGGCTGACCTCAAGGGCACAATCATGGAGTTCGCGCGTCAGTTCTATGATGCGCATGCCGAATTCCGATTCCGGACGTCGTACTTCCCATTTACCGAACCGAGCTGTGAAATCGACATGTCGTGCTTCCTCTGCAAGGGAGGTGGTTGTCGTATTTGCAAGCACTCGGGCTGGCTCGAGATTTGTGGCGCGGGAATGGTTCACCCGAACGTACTTCGTGCATGTGGCATTGATCCCGAGGAGTATTCAGGATTTGCGTTCGGCTTTGGTGTCGAGCGGGTAGTGCTCATGATGACGGGTGTTGATGATATCCGGATGCTCTACGATAATGATCTCCGGGTGCTGGGTCAGTTTCAATGACACCCGTTGTTCATGCTGAACGTGTTACGAAGTCGTATCGCACGGCTGGTGCTGATGTTGCCACAGCTGTGCTACGTGGTGCGTCCATATCAGTACTTCCGGGAGAAGTAGTGGCGCTCATGGGGCCAAGTGGTGCTGGGAAGAGCACATTCCTCCATATCCTTGCAACGCTTGACACGGCTGATGCAGGTACGATTGAATACGTGTGCAACGGTCAGCACTTCGATGTAGTCCGAGCACATCAATCGACTATCACCACGTTACGTCATTCATCGATTGGCATTGTGTTTCAGTTCCACCATCTCCTGCCGGAATTCACGGCTCTCGAGAACGTGATGATGCCCGGACTGATTCGAGGTGACGCGGAAACGGATGTCATGCGTCGTGCCCAAGAGTTGTTGCAATCGGTGGGTATGGAGCATCGACTCAAGCATATGCCGCGTGAGCTTTCTGGTGGCGAGCAGCAACGCGTTGCTATTGCTCGTGCATTGGTAAACCAACCGCAAATCATCTTTGCCGATGAACCAACCGGTAATCTCGATCGTGATCATGCACATGCAATCACCGACGTACTGCTTACGATGAGTGCACATATGGGAACGGCGTGCGTAATCGCAACCCACAGCAGTGAACTTGCTAACCGTGCCCACCGTGTGATACGCATGGTCGATGGCCAATGTGTCGAGGATGAGCGTGGCTAAGCAGCTCGGAGTGCTTCTGATAGTCTACGGCGCGTTTCTTGTCCTCGCTGGTGTTGTTGGCTTTGAGTTAACAGGCGAAACAAGTGCGAGTTCGATTCTTAACGGAGGACTCTTTGGTACCTTCGTGAGCATCCTAGGCATGCTCCATCGTCAGGGTCGCATGTGGACACATCCTGCTGCGTTATCAGCATCGGCGATCTTCCTCCTAACGTTCGTATGGCGAGCATCGGTAAAGTGGCATGCTGTTGCACTCGGTGCCAACGAGGTTGTTTCAATTGCGGTGTTGCTCACAATCATGAGTGTCGTGAGCGCCGTCGTTGTTGCTATACTGTTTCGGCATTACCGACATTAACGGTGTGTCAGAGGCGGACAACCACACCACCGCCGAGGTTAAACTGGAGCAGCTGTACAAAGGTTGATGCACCGTAGTCTGGTCCGCCAGTTCCAAAGTAAAAACCAACGCCAGAGAGTACCATCGGCATGTTGAGTGCAGCCTGGAAGCGCAGACCAATTGCATCGGTAAGCCACACCTTGGTGCCACCTGTGAGCGTACCGAGAAACCGGACCACAGATTCGTACTGTGGCTTCGAGGGTGCGAAGACCTCAAGACCAAACATGACTCCACCGAACACATCAGCAGAAGGACTCAGTGAACGTGTATAGAGTCCGCCAGCCTGAATGAAGTGATTCGTTAGATCTGTCGAATGTTCTACTATCCCACCAAGGCTTCGCTCCTCAGCTCGGGTCGGTTGAACCATGTATTGCACTTCAAACATGATGTTGTTGCGAAGAACGATGTCAACGGCACCACCGTAAACTGCGCTTGGTGCAATCCAGATCTCGCCATAGCGCGCACCAGTCGAGTAGACATAATCTGTCGATGTGCCAAACATATAGGCCGACAACGCATTGACCTCGACACGCTGGGCAGATGCTGAATGAGCACAGACGATCAGTGCGAGTGCCAGAAACATACGTCCGAACTGGTGCTTCATAGTGTTACGATTGAACGTGGCCAAAGAGGTCGAACTCCGCTGCGTCATCAATGTGTACGTCCACAAATGTTCCCGGCAGGAGCGTGCCCGATGCACGAACGTAGACATCATTGTCTACTTCAGGTGCATCAGCGTATGTGCGCCCACGATACTCATCACCAATCACTTCTTCGATGAGTACTTGCTGAATGCTACCAATCTTTTGCTGGTTCTTGCCAAGAGAGATGTCCCGTTGGATTTCCATGATGCGCTGCATGCGCTCTTGCTTAACCTCAGGCGGTATCGGATCGCCAAGAATGTAGGCATACGTGTCGTCTTCCTGCGAATACTGAAAGACGCCGAGACGATCAAACTGCTGAGCTGTGACGAACTCGGCAAGCTCATCGACATCGGCCTCTGTTTCACGTGGATAGCCAACGATGAACGTGCTGCGCAACGTGATATCAGGTACTTCGTTGCGGATCTGATCGAGCAGTTCTTCTGTTGTGCGACGAGTGATTCCACGGCGCATGTTGCGGAGCACTTCGGTAGAGGCATGCTGCAAGGGCATGTCGAGATAGGTCGCGATGTTTGAGCGATCTCGAATGACTTCAAGAATCTCTGTAGGGAACTTCGCAGGATAGGCATACATCAGTCGAATCCATGCGGCTCCACTTTCGTCCGACAATGCACGGAGCAGATCCGGGAGCATACGCCGACCATCGGTATCCATGCCATAGTAGGTAGAATCTTGTGCGACCAACACAAGCTCCTGCACGCCTTGACGCACAAGAGACTGTGCCTGTGCAACAAGCTGTGGAATCGGCGTAGAACGGTGTGTGCCGCGCATGATCGGGATTGCGCAAAACGCACACGGATGGTCGCAGCCTTCCGAGATCTTCATATAGGCGTAGTGCTGCGGCGTCGAGAGAATGCGTTCGCCAAGCAGAGAGTACTTCAGATCAGGTGAGAGTGCCTTGATGATCTGCTCGTATGATTCCGTTCCAAACACATGGTCAACTTCGGGAATCTCCGAGCGCAGGTCGCTGCCATAGCGTTCCGATAGACATCCAGCCACAATAAGGCGCTGCAATGAGCCCTGACGCTTTAACTCGGCTGCTTCGAGAATCGCCTGAATACTCTCTTCTTTTGCTACATCAATAAACCCACAGGTGTTGATCACCAGCGTGTCTGCCTCATCGATCGTAGAAGCGAGCTCGAGCTGATGTGCTTGAAGCTGTCCGGCGAGCACCTCGCTGTCGACGGTGTTCTTGCTGCAACCAAGAGTTACGATATGAACCTTCATGCAAACTTCCTTTGCATAGCATCGATCACAGCCGGCGGCACAAAGTCTGAAATATCCTGACGATAACGCCCGAGCTCACGGATAATGCTAGAGTTGAGATACGTGTAGCGTTCGTGCGGCATCAAAAAGATCGTTGACACGTTAGGATGGAGTTTCCGATTCATCAGTGCAATCTGGAATTCATATTCGAAGTCGCTCACAGCTCGCAGACCGCGGACGATGACATCCACGCCGTGTTCCTGTGCGAAGTCCACGACGAGTCCAGCGTGAACCGTAACAGACACGTTTGGAAGATGTACAAGTGATGCTGTTGCCATCGCGAGACGCTCGTGCTCGTCGAACAGAGGGGTCTTCTTGCTGTTCTTTGCAATCACGACTGTGACGGTTTCAAACATTTGTGCAGCACGCTCGATAACATCGACGTGTCCGAGAGTGATGGGGTCGAACGACCCTGGGTACATGGCATGTTTCGACATGCCACAAAGTTACGGCTCTGTAGACTCACGAACGAGAATATCGACAACGGTAGCGCTGCGTTCACGATGCCATGCCGACCTATACCCGGGCTGAGGAAGAAGCGCTTCTTGATCTCCATGCTCTACCACTACCAACGCTCCTGCTGGAAGGATGTCCCGGGCTACCAGAGCACTCACGATCATGTTGCAACAACGCAGTTGATATGGTGGATCGATGAAGACGATACTGGGGGGGTGAAGCGCTCCATGACGAACGTACGCGAGAGCGTCTGTGCGAATAATGGTTACCACATCAGACACGCCGAGGTTTACCGCGACGGATCGAAGATGACGGCAGACAGCGGCGGAAGCATCTATGAGCGTAGCTGATCGTGCTCCACGGCTGAGTGCCTCCCATGATAACTGACCGCTCCCAGCGAAGATGTCAAGCACGACGGCGCTGGAAAATGTTGCCGTGTGCTCGATCACTGAGAATATCGATTCCTTCACGACATCGGTTGTTGGCCGAGTCTGTGTACCCGGTGGTGGAGGGATATCTCTACCCTTGAAATGTCCGCTATGGATTCGCACCGAATTCGATCTCCTCAAACTGTTGCAGGACGGGAGCTACAATCGGACTAAGAATATGAGCTACGGCGAGCAGCGAACGTTTCACTGTATCGTCGACCGTTGCTGCAACGCGACGGAATGGTTGGAGTCGGCCGATGCGTATGGATTGTTTGGAAAGTTCTCGGGCGAGTTCATCATACCTGGATTTTGTAAGCGCGTCGCCATAAAAAAGAACGTGATCAACTGCAGTATGTGTGGTGCTCCGGACTCCGTAGAAGCTTTCTATCGCCCCCTCGACGAAGGTCTGTGAAATGTCTCGGGGGAATGCGACGCACTCCGTGATCACATGTTGTGGACTGATGAGCGCACATACCCAGCGATCACCACGAAGTCCAACGAGTGCCCATGTATCGCGTTGTGGAGTGATGGTCATCCGTGCAGCGTGAAGATCGCCAACGACATCAGGAACGATACGCGCCTCGGGTCCGATACGGCGAACAATATCGTCGGCAACTTCTCGCGGCACGATGCACATGGCGCACCAGGTTCGCTCTTCGATGTCTAACAAATCGTTCACAACGCTTACACGATCTACCTCTGGGTCGACATCAGGCATGCACGTCGCAAGTTCAAACCCACGACGAAGAATCACATCCTCGTCGGGATCGACAGGGAAATGATGCCAACGTGTGGACGATGCATGAACCGCCACTGTGCATGCCGTATCGGGAAGCAGCACCGACCGGATGTCGTCCTGAGGCTGAAGTTCGATGTACGCGTCAAGCACGGGAGCATGATCGGAGGTGCTCCAATGCGCGATGATTGTACGTTCGGGATGGAGATAGACTGTGGTTTGCATCAGCGTCAAATTACGGCGCCGTTACATACGGTCGAATACGTGCAAATTTCTTCTCGCCGATACCCCGAATATCGAGAAGGTCGTCTGCTGAGGTAAAACGGCTACGCGCTCGTGCGGCAACGATTGCCTGTGCTGTGGCCGGTCCGACACCAGGTAGTGCGTCGAGCTCTGCCAAACTGGCTGTATTGAGGTTGATAGGGCGTCGAGGAAGTATCGTCGCGCTCGATTTGGAGGGAGTCGCCCAGGTGCTTTCGGCATTATGCTGATTTGTACCAAGTCTGCCACCCGTATCATTGTCAAGACGCTTAAGCGAGTCGAGCATCTCGTCGATACGTGTTGCTGTAGCATGCGCGTGAAGATCTGACTCGGTCTCGAGGAATGTCGCAGCAGTGCCAACGGAGAACACCAGCGCAACCAGGAGCACTGCACGTGCCTCGAGAGCAGTAACCGATAGTGTTTCGCGTAGGGAAGTGACAACACGCTTCATACGTCCCCTTTAGAGTGGATGACGAAGGCGTGTTACTCCGGGACCCTCAGGAAAACGCGCCCTTGATCTTCTCGAACACATCCGAACGACGGCGTTTGTCCTTCGGAGTAAAATGTTCGCTTTTGCCAAGTTCCTTCAGTGTTTCCTTCTCGTTGCTTGAGAGCTTTGTTGGCACGTAGATGGTAAAACGAACGTACTGATCGCCGCTTCCCTTGCTGTTCAGATGTGGAATTCCCTTGCCCTTCATGCGCAGTGTCGACCCCGGTTGCGTTCCGGGTTCAATCGACAAAACAGATTCGCCAAAGAGCGTTTGTACTGTAATGTCGCCTCCCAGTGTTGCAGTAACGAAGTCTGATATGACATCGACATAGACATCATCATCTTCGCGTTCGAAGGCCTCATGCTCTTGTTCTTCGATAACCACGATGGCATCTCCAGCTTCGCCACCGCGACGCCCAGCATGCCCCTTACCAGTTACGGTGAGGTAGTTTCCAGTGTGTACACCGGCAGGAATCGTGACTTTGACGGTTGTCTCACCTTCAACGCGACCTTCTCCGTGGCATGTTGTACATGGGTCCTTTAGAATCTCACCTGTACCGCTGCACTGGGCACACGGCGCGACGTTAATGAACTGTCCGAACACGCTCCGCGATACTTGACGCAGCTCACCGGAGCCTTGGCACGTTTGGCACGTCGACATCCCGCTACCTTCGTTGGTGCCTGCACCGGAGCATGTCGAGCATGACTTCCAATGGCGAAGCTTGATTGTCCGCTCGACGCCCGAAGCGATATCTTCGAGGGATAACGGCATGCGCACCTTGAGATCGGCCCCGGGCTCCTTATGTGTGCGACGCCGACCGCCTGAACGTTGTTGTCCGAACATATCGCCAAAGACCGACTGACCAAAGATGTCGCCAAAGGCACTGAAGATGTCGTTGATGTTGCTGGACTGGTGGTAGTCTTGTCCACCGCGCATGCCCGCGTGCCCGAATTGGTCGTACCGCGACCGCTTTTCAGGATTCGACAGAACCTCATAAGCCTCTGCCGCCTCTTTGAACATCGCTTCGGCCTCAGCATTATCGGGGTTGCGATCGGGGTGATACTGCATCGCAAGCTTGCGATATGCCGACTTGATCTCGTCGGCAGATGCGGAGCTGGAAACACCAAGGATTTCGTAATAGTCGCGTTGTGTCATATCGCAGATGCTGGAATGGGGGTTATTGGGCTGAGCCTGATGATGTAATCACCTTTGCATGACGCAACACACGCTCATGCAGCGAGTAGCCCCGCTGTACGGTCTGAATGACATGACCCTCAGGGAACTCTGACGGAGAAATCATCAGCGCTTCGTGAAGATTAACGTCAAATGG
>CAMCXP010000097.1 GCA_945883395.1 Melioribacter roseus P3M-2 | reverse complement strand
TGATGAATCCGAACGCGAACCTCGAGCTGATCTGCTATCCAGACGCTGAAGGTTCAGCCGATGCAGCACAGAAGTTCAGCAGTGCTCGTGCCGAAGCGGTCAAGGCCTTCCTCGTATCGAAGGGTGTCTCAGCTGATCGTATCAGCATCCGTGCCGTAAGCACTGTCGACCCACTCGATCCGCCACCGATCCGCCCAACGGCAAAAGGTAAGCGCTATGTCGGACCAGTCTACCTGGTGATCACAAAGGTTTAATCGCATGCGGTGAGCGGGTGGGTTTCCCGCTGTACTGACGTAAGCCCTTCTATGCCAATGACATAGAAGGGCTTTTGTTTTTGCAATTGCAAACCTGCAACACTGTGTCTGCTGGTATGACGAACGTAAGGGCGATGATGCACATAGCACGATGAGTCTGTGGCCGTAGGGACCGCCCTGCGTGAAGTACGCGGGACTGTACGCGCACGCACACTCCGCTCGCGTATAGTACGATGCACATGTGCGATAGTACCTTCGGTTCGAATCCAACTAAAAACCGCTAAAAACAGCAAAAAACGAGCAGTTTTTCGAAAAAAGGGGGCTTCTTGGCCCCCTTTTGCTATATTTGTGGCCTATTCGCGGTCCCGTGGTAGAGTGGCTATACAGAGCTCTGCAAAAGCTCGTACATCGGTTCAAATCCGGTCGGGACCTCACAATTCATTACAACGGTAGCGTGTAACGCATGGCAACAACAGCCGACCTCCGCATTGGTGCGGTGATCAAGCATAACGGCGAACTCTGCGTCGTTCTTGAATCGATCCACCGTACTCCCGGAAATCTTCGCGCCTTCTATCAAGTCAAGATGCGCGTGATCAAGACGGGCAAGCTTCGCGAGGAACGGTTCCGTTCGGGAGAATCGATTGAGTTCGTCCGCGTCGAAACACGCAATTATCAGTACCTTTTCCGTGATGGCGACTTTTTTACGTTCATGGACTCTGAGACATACGATCAGATTCCGGTAGCGGTCTCCGTGATTGGCGATGTCGCCAAATTCATGAAAGAAGGTCTGGATGTGCTGATTGCTCGTGACGAGAGCGACAATGTCGTTTCGGTGACATTACCTCTACACGTGGCACTCCGCATCACGATGACGGAGCCGGGTCTGAAGGGCGACACAGCAACGAATGCGCTGAAGCCAGCAACGGTGGAAACTGGCGCCCAGGTGATGGTTCCGTTGTTCGTGAATGAGGGCGACCTCATCCGCATTGAAACGGCATCGGGCGACTACATGGACCGCGTCAAAGAATAATTCCGGAGTACGTCATGGATCTCAACTACCTACGTCGCCTTCTCAAAATATTTGATGAAAGCACTGTAACGGAACTCAGTATTGAAGAGGAAGGCGTAGCGATCGCGATGTCGAAGACGACTGGTGATCCTGCTGGTATGGTCACACCGACGTACATGATGAACGCTCCGCAGCCAATGATGGCCGCTCCAGCTCTGGCGGCAGCACCAGCGGCAGCTCCTGCAGCTGCACCGGCTGCTCCTGCAGCCGATGACGGACACAAGATGCTGTCGCCGATTGTGGGTACGTTCTACCGCGCACCATCACCGGATGCTGATTCGTTCGTGCAAGTTGGTCAGCATGTGAACGTTGGTGACACACTCTGCATCGTCGAGGCGATGAAGCTCATGAACGAGATCGAATCTGACATGGCCGGAACGGTCGTCAAGATCCTCGTTGAAAACGGGCAGCCGGTTGAGTACAATCAGCCGATGTTTATCATCAAGCCCGACTAACACACCACCAAGGGCCTCCAGACATGATCAAGAAGCTGTTGATCGCCAACCGTGGCGAGATCGCGTTGCGTATCATTCGTGCTGCGAAGGAACTCGGCATCAAAACTGTCGCAGTATACTCGGAAGCAGATCGTGCATCGCTGCACGTGCGCTTTGCCGATGAAGCTGTCTGCGTTGGACCTGCCCAAGGGAAGCTGTCGTACCTGAACATCCCGTCGCTCATTGCAGCCGCGGATGTAACGAATGCCGACGCTATTCATCCGGGCTATGGATTCCTGGCTGAGAATGCAACGTTTGCAGAGATCTGTCACGACTGCAACCTCACCTTCGTTGGACCTACTCCAGACGCCATTGTGCGCATGGGTAACAAGTCGATTGCCAAGGATACGATGCGCGCCGCCGGTGTGCCTGTTGTTCCTGGTTCAGATGGTATCGTGACAACAGTAGAAGATGCGCGTCGTGTTGCTGAAGAAGTGGGATATCCGCTGATGATTAAGGCCGTCGCCGGTGGTGGTGGCAAGGGTATGCGCTACGTCGAATCGGCAAGCGAACTTGATCGTGCATACGCAAACGCACGCGGAGAAGCTGAAGCGTCGTTTGGCAATGGCGATATCTACATCGAAAAGTTTATCGAAGAGCCTCGTCACATTGAGATTCAAGTGTTTGCCGATACGTTCGGGAATGTGATCCATCTTAATGAACGCGAGTGCTCGATTCAGCGCCGTCATCAGAAGCTGATTGAAGAAGCCCCTTCACCGATCATGACTCCTGAGCTGCGTGCCGCAATGGGTGCAGCGTCGATCACGGGTGCAGCAAGTGTTGGCTATGTTGGTGCTGGCACGATCGAGTACCTGGTAGACAAGCACCGCAATTTCTATTTCATGGAAATGAATACGCGGATTCAGGTTGAACACCCGGTGACGGAACAGTCGGCCAATGTTGACTTGATCAAGGAACAGCTGCTCGTAGCATCTGGTGAGAAGCTCTCGCTCACACAGTGCGATCCTGTGTTGCACTCGATCGAGTGCCGCATTAACGCGGAAGACCCATTCCATGATTTCCGACCGTCGCCTGGTAAGATCGAGTCGCTGAATTTCCCGGGTGGACCCGGTGTGCGTGTTGATTCGCACATTTATCAGGGATATTCCATCCCGCCGTACTACGATTCAATGGTCGCAAAACTTATCACCTTCGCACCAACACGTACTGAAACCATTGCAAAGATGCGTCGTGCTCTGGATGAGTTCATCATTGAAGGTATTCACACGACAATTCCGTTCCATCGCAAGATGATGGATAATCCCGATTTCATTGCCGGTACGTTCGACACGAAGTATCTCGACACACACGATTGGAAGGCATAACCATGAATTTCCCAGCAGACCTCAAGTACACAAGCGATCACGAATGGATTCGCGTTGAAGGTGATGTCGGCACGATTGGTGTAACCGATCATGCACAAGGTGAACTCGGCGACGTCGTCTACATCGACATTCCAGATGCGGCAGCAACAGTTGCAAAGGGTGGCGTATTCGGTTCGATCGAAGCAGTCAAGACCGTTGCTGATCTCTACGCTCCTGTCAGCGGAACGCTGCTGGAAGTCAACGACGTCAACGCGGCTCCTGACACCGTCAACAAGGATCCGTACGGAGCCGGCTGGCTTGTGAAGATCAAGCTGTCTGATCCGTCAGAACTCGACGGTCTTCTCAGCGTCGACGCCTACAAGCAGCTCATCGGCGCATAAGCCCACCACGCGTCTCGAAACAGTAACGGCTCTGAGAACCTTAGTTCTCAGAGCCGTTTTTCATTACGGAGTGATCAGCCGCGTTATTTCGCGCTCTTCAGGGCTTCCTTTGCGGCCTCATCGAGGATAACCACGATTTCCTTGAACTTCTCTGCTGCAGCACCCTTGAGCTGGCTGCGCTGCATGAGCATAAAGAGGTTCTGAACCTGTTCTGTACGCATTTCGAGCGTGATGGCATCGTCGTCCTTGGCAGCAGACTTCGCAGCGGCATCCACGGAAGCAGCGAGAACCTTCTTGGTATCTAAATAGGCATCAACTTCAGCACCGCGGATATCGACTTCCGAGATCAACTGGATGAGCGCCTTAACATCTCCCAGCTTGAGCTTTGGCTTCACAGTTACCGGCGCTTGCGCCGCCGGAGTCAACTGCCCACCCTGGCCTTGGGCCAGAACTGCACCTGCTCCAACAACGAAGAGGCATAGGGCTACAATGAGGTTTCGCATAGGTATGAGTGGTGTATGTGAAAATCACATTAGGGGGCAAATATAGTGACATTTTTCTGCTCAAGATCGTCCGGCGGAAACAATATAAAGCCATGACATCTTTAGACTTAGGCGTGACAGTGCATTATGTCAATACACGGGTGTGGTAAAGACATATGTGTCGTGCTAAGATACTTCGAACGTCTGTCGATGAGCTTACATGCGCCTGTGTTGAGCATCATGGTGAATCATAAGTCTCAACAGCATGTGCAAAAGATATATACGACTCAATGAGAATGCGCTTGTATCCTCTTGATTAAGAGTTATGTTTGTACGCGAAGCACATTCGAATGGATGGAATTGAGAAGGCATGCAGCATAAGTCTCTTTAGGTCGCTTCGGGGAATCCGCACCCATGGCAAAACGCACAACAACTCGGGTTACGCAACGGGTATTGTCCCAAGACAAGCAAATCGCGCATGCGGTGCTTGGTCTGAAGGACTATAATCCGGCGAACAAGGAGTTTACCGCGCATCGATTGCGGGAAGCGCTTAAGGAATTGGACCAAGCCATGATCGCCGAACAGCAGGCGATGGATGCAGCTGTAAAGGCCCGCGAAGCCTCGATCCAAATCGAAGGCCACTTCCACGAACTCGTTCTTGGCACAAAGCGCCAGGTACTTGCGCAGTACGGTGACGATTCAGACGAGATTACACGTCTCGGGATGAAGAAGAAGTCGGAACGCAAGTATGGTCGGCCCCGCAAGGGAAGCACGGCCGAATGAGCCTAACATAGCCCACCACACATGCCATGGGGGAAACACGGCATGCAGCATAAAGAGGAACTCGCATCTTTTGTGGGAAGTTGCGAAACGAAAACGGTCGCCCTCGGGCGACCGTTTTTTTTGTTGCTATGGGGCGAGGATTACAGCGCTTCAACAGCAGCGTATACTGCATCGTAGTTTGGCTCGACGCCTGGGTTCTCCGTGACATCCACGAAGCGAACGACGCCCTCGGCATCAAGTACAAATGTTGCACGATCCGAGCGTGAGAGACCTTCTACGCCAGCGAAATTCGACAGTTCCACGTCGAATGCGCGGATACCGTTAAGCGTCCAGTCAGACAGAACCGGGAAGGTGAGACCGTTCTCAGCTGCGAACGCAGCATTGGCGAACGGCAGGTCGGCCGACACGCCAAGTACGGTTGCATTCACAGCGTTCAGGCGGCTGAGAGCCCCTTGAATCGTGCACAACTCTGCCTTGCACACGCCTGTAAAGGCAGCAGGGAAGAAGGCGAGGACAACGTTCTGTCCCTTGAAGGACGCGAGGGAAACCGGCTTGAGATCTGTGCCGAGGAATGTGACATCGGGTGCAGGTGTGCCGACGGCGAGTGCCATGTAAACTCCAAATGGAAACAAATGATTGAGGTATGTTGTGAACACCCACACACTGTGGGAAGTTCATGCAATACGAACATACGGTAGTTTCCGTGAGCCATACCTACTCACACGAAGACCTCGTCACCATTGCTCGCTACGACGAGCCGTTTCTCGCCCACTTCTATAAGGGGCTCCTCGAGGACAATGGTGTGACGTGTGTAATTGCCGACGAACATCACGTCGCGTGGAATCCACTTGCATCAATCGCAATCGGCGGTGTGCGACTCATGGTGCTTGCTAAGGATGCTGAACAGGCGCGCGAAATCATCGACGCTCCTGTTGATATTGATAACGATGCCAAGTCGAGCAGTTGAGTCTCATTACGGGGCGTGTCCGTGTCCACACTGCATTAGATTGCAGTTATGAGCGCGAGTATTTGATCTCTGCCTGACCAACTCCGCGCACGCAGGGGATGAGCTGCATGTTATCGACTCCGTCGCGCGTGAGCATGTACTGCATCTCTTTCAGCTCAGCGCTAAGCAGGTCGTTGTTGTTGTTCACACCAACGATTTCCGGGTTGTACCGGTAATCACTGCAGTGAATACGCCGCATGCCAAGGTGATTGCCGATGCGGCCAAAAATGCCTGCCCAGTTCCATCCGAACTCAAAGTCCTGCATCAACTGACCCTGCCACATCATCGTCGATTCAACGGTGTTGGTGGCATCGCGCCAGGCAAGATTGGGAAGCACCGCGGGCTCGCGAAATTGTGCGTGCGCAGATGATGAAAGGCATACGAGTATTGCTACCACTGCGAAACGCAGTAGCCATTTGTTGGTTTTCATGGTAGTGGTCCTTTAATTCATCACGATGGTATAGCTACGTATCGCCGACGGACGATTCTCGGGATGGACGCTGAGCATGTAGCGTCCGGCAGGTAGGGATTGCGGCAGGGTTATCACAAGGCGGCCGCCGGCGGCCAGGCCTTGTCCGCCATCGATGCGGCTTGCGGTGGTGCTCCATAGAGACCACGCCATGGGTCCGTCGTAGGACGTCGGCAGTGTAACCGTGCCCGTGGTGGGATTGGGAAACACCGGCGCGCCACCTGCATCGGTGCTGCCGGCGGTTGTCGCGTCGGGCCCGGTGCCTGTTGTGAAGTCGTAATCCAGCGCCATGATGGTGAAGGGATAATATCCCACCGTGCCCTGCCTCGGTGAGACGAAGCGTCGCCGCAGGTCGGGCGACCAGAGAGACAGACCGCCATCACAAAGTGGACTGTCAAAGACCTCTGCCCAAGTTTCAAAGGTGCTCAACACCGGCACCACGCTGCGGGCAATGGGTATGGTATCCGGCATACGGTAGAAGTATCCGCCTTTGAGGTAGGTGCCGGCGACGGTGTCGTCGCGGTAGGCATACACCAGCGAACCATCGGCGCTGATGGCATAGCTCAGCATATCCCGATCGGTGTCAATGTTCTCATCCTCAATACGCGTCCCGGTGATCTGCCAGACGGTGTCGCCGGTCATCAGGTCGAACACCGTCAGCTGCGGGAGCCGCATGAGCGTGCCCGGCCCTGTCCATGCCAGCGCGTAGCGCCCATTGTCGGAGAACTTGGCATTCCACAGCTCGGGACCGGCGTTGACAGAGCGCCAGGGTTTGCCTTCCTTCATGAGGTCGGTAATCGCGAACGTCCAGAGTCCGGATTTATCTGGTCCAATAGCTCCTATCAACTCGGTCGAGGTTTCGTTGAAATGATTACCGCCTATGCGCATTTTCTCCTTCGTTCCCGACTGCAGGTCATGCAACTCGGTAAGATCGTTTGATGCCGGAGCTACCACCCAGCGTCCGTCGGGCGACAGGCTCGTCCAACCGTAATCAAATCTCGGCTCCCTCGACGGTATGAACGGGAAGTTCTGCACCAGCTTCCCCTCGGGATACGATACCAGGATCGTATGCAGGGTGTCGCGGACCCGGTACTTGACCAGCACCAGCCGTCCGTCCCGTGTGCAGGAGACGGCCTCGGGGGTCACAGACCTGCTTGTTTGCATGAGCTTGGTGATGTTCACCCTGCCATGCTCAAGACCGGTGCGCCCATCGACGGCGATCACATGAT
>CAMCXP010000096.1 GCA_945883395.1 Melioribacter roseus P3M-2 | reverse complement strand
AGTCCGATTCCGATTCCCGCGATAGCTGCAACGGCAGCAATGAGTACGATGCGAAGTGGGCGTTTCTTCATGAGATTCCAAGCCAGATTGGCGACAAAAGTACGAAGGAGTACGGGTACGCAGACGGTACGGGGTGCCAATGAGTGTCTTAGCGGACGAGGCAGACCGCCTGAGACACCCCATGTTCGGTCGTCACAATACAGGCGTAGAGTCCGGTCGGTACCTGTTCAAGAGCCATTGAAATGGCCTGGGAGGGCGAACCTTCGGCGATGGATCGGTCCAAAACAACTCCTCCGGCGAGGTCTACCAGTTGGACGCGAATCTGCTGAGATGGCTCGGTGAGTACAATCGTCACCCACTCACCCGCTGGCTGCGGCATCACCTGCAGAGCGCCCAACTTGCGCTGCGTGCGAGCTCCGACGGGCACATCACAGCGTGAAATGCCAGAATAGAGCTGACTTGTGCCGCGACCGGTGAGGACCAGCTTACGAACAAGGCATCCCTGCCAGAGTTCTACCGTATCACTGAGTACGAGCGATGTGTCGGCCGCGACAGGTGCAAAGCATACAACCAGTTTCGCAGTTCCACCACGTGCTGCAACGTTCACCGTGAACTGCGACAGTGGAGCACTGAAGAGGACATTACCTTGCATAAACACGCGGGGTAGTGCGATACTCCTGCTACCGGTGTTCGCGAGGTCGATGGTATCACATGCCAATTGCGACATCGGCACGATGCCGAAGTCGTGCGTTGTCACGACAGCGGTATCACCATCAACACTGAGCTCGAACCCCGGAATTGTATCGATACGTCGCGTGACGTTCAGTGCGGAGTCGATCGCCTCGAAGCCGACAATGGCGTCTCGATAGGTATCGAGAATCGTAACACGATAGCGGCGATCGCGAATCGTTGAGTCGGTCATTACTACCGTACAGTTCTCAATGACGTCCGTAAGCACACGTGCCGACATCAAGCCGAGATCTGCACCGGTTTCATCCTCGACAACCACCGTACGAACTGTGGCACAGGAATCGGCCAGATCTTCGAGAATGGTCGGACCCTTTTCGTCGAGCCGTTCATCGAGAAGCATCGCGAGGATCGGACGTGACAAACAACTGTCGCTGATGCGAAGTGTGTCCTCAATACGCTGCGTTGCAAGACCAGTATGACAGAACTGGATCCATGTTCGCTCACCCGGCGCAAGCGTAACCGGCATCGCTGTCGAGATGCGTGTTGTGCCCGTAAACGATGCCGTGAATGTCTGCGGATACAGACCATAGTTCTCAAGCTCAAGAGAATCACAACGTTCACGTCCAACGGGTACGACGCGTTCATACAGGCGCACGGTGCGCGATGAACGCAACCCCAACTCCGAAACGGTAAACCCAGGAACATTGATCGTATCGCGAACCTTCTGCTCTACACCATCGACTGCTTCAATCACGACCGAACCATCTTGATACACGTCTTGCAGGCCGATACGAATCGGCACAACTGCTTGCGGCGGTGTGAACTGCGGCAAGGCAACGGTCACATTACGCTCCGTGCCGGGGATCGCTGCAACACTCACGACACGCGTGTCAGCGATCACCGAGTCGGTAACAGCACCTTCGAATGTGTGGCACTTCACTTCGCCGATCACGACTGGAGGATTCACGTCAAGGGGCCGGAAGGACATCCCACCGATGTAGCCGTACGAGTTAGCTAGACCGTATCCGTAGACGTAGATACCAAACGTCGTATCACTCCGAATCTCGTGCACGCCATCTGTCATGCGAATGCTTGCGCGTGCGTAACGCGATCCCGGGAAGTTCGAGAAGATGTTCGGATCCACCGGCACACCGTCAAGTGTCAGCGATGAAAGTCCAATCACTGGGTGTACGATATTCAGCCACTGCTCTGTATAGATGGAATCATCGACGATGATCGAACCATTTGGTCCATTGCGATAGTTGTACGACTGGATGCTGATGAAGCGATACGCATCCATGAATTGCTCTGCCGGAGGCACGAGCATCATAAATGGATCACCAATGCGCGTGAAGTCGAATTGCGATGCTGCTCCACTACTCTTCTTGTATTGGGCAACCATCGCTGGACGTGACGTCTCGATTTCCTTCGCGCTCGTTACCCCTTCTTCATAGAACTCGCCAGCATCAATGATGCGACGCAACACGCCATCAATAATCACTTCTGTTGAGTCGAATCCTGCGATCACGCGCATGATATCATTGCCGGCATCAATCTCATCAGACGCTTGTATGAACGGCACGATGAATGCGCTCTTTCCCCATGTTCGAATCGGATTCATCTGTTCGACGAGGCAATCACGCGATGCAAGCGTGCCACGCCAAGCAATCGGCAATAGTGCTCGGTGATGTCCCGCAAACACTGCTACAGGCTTCGACGCTCGAACAAGAGAACCTGTAAGATCCGGATCGACGCCAACGCGCAGATCTGCTTGCACGAGGTACGAGTCGCCCTGATCAAGGAACACGGTATCGATGGTACGGCGCGGATTGCGTGGTGTTTGCGCACGTGGTGTGATGTAGATAAACGTGCTATCCTCAGTGGCAACGACAGCAAACTGCGACGGTGTTGCGTTGTTGCTAACGGTCTGCGTCGATCCGACCTTGGTGACGTCCGAGTTGTAACTCGCAATCACATAGTCTTCAGCAAGCGCGTCGGTTGGGAGCACAAGAAACGCGTCACTGGTAAGATTCGCCTGATTCAATGCATAGACCGTGACCTCGTCGCTTGCAACGATATGCACGCTCTGTGGAGCTACGGATTCGTTATCGGACGTGGAGTAATTGAAACCTTCGCCATTGTTGCTGATGCCGCGCAATTCCTGATTGCGATAGTACACACTCGTTGCATAGAGTTTACTAACGTCGGCAATGGTGAAATTCTCTGTGCGCGTCTGACCACTTGCATTGCGGTAGGTTATTGTTCCTGTCGTCGGACGTTCAGCGCCGATGTAGATGTACAGTTGGTGTTCACGTTGCGACAACGGGTCGGTAGCGAGGGTTGTTTCACCATTGTGCCAGTTCGGCAGAAACGTAAACCAGAAATCACGTCCCTTACTATCGGGCCACTTCTGTGCTGCGCCACTCGCAACAACGAGCAGCAGACACCAAAGGGTTGCGATGATCCGGCTGTTGTTCACAATGTCATGCTTTCCACGGTCAACCCTGATGCATCACACATGTCGATCTTGAGAGCACCATTTGACAGGACGTGCAGTTCAGCGAATCCACCCGCGTCGTGAAACGCCTTCGTGTGATCTCCACGACGTGACGGACGTGTTCCTCCGCCTGCACCAGAGACCAGGCAGCCGAATGCATCTGATGGGTTCTTGATTCCCTGCAAATCATGGTCGTGACCAGACGTGTAGAGTCGAACCTTATGCTTATCGAGAAGTGGTTTCACATGTGTGATCAAGAACGCTGAATCCCCGTAGTGACCGTAACTCCGCAGTGGATGATGTCCGGCTACAATGTTGACTGTGGCCTTCGACGCTGCAAGTGTCTCATCGAGCCATGCGAGCTGCTTCTTCCATCCGTCGTGCGTTTGTATGAGCGCAGTTGTGTCGATGCCGGTAATACCAAGCGACGTCGAAGAAGTTACAGGGAGCACCGTGGACCATGTCCTGCCGGGCATATTCCATTGACGATTGTTCTTGCTGTAGGCAACCTGTGCGTCGACATTTCCCCGGTGATCATGATTACCTAGGATTGCCCACCATGGTACATCAATTCCCGCGTAGATCGATGTGTACTTCGACCCCCATTGCTGGTCGTCAGCAGAATCCACCCCGCTCGGATAAATGTTGTCGCCAGTGCTGAGGATGATGGCCGGTGGCACGCCACTCTTGGCGATGCGGTTACGCATTCCTTGGGCTACGCGCCGTTGGAGCTTCCCACCTGTGCCCCAATCGCCGATCACATAGATCGACGACGCACCCATCCCAGACGATGCAAGCCCCCTGAGGGGTCCGACCGTGAGTCCAAGTGCAAGCGTGGTGAGGAATTGTCGGCGAATCATAGGCCAGCAAAGTACGATATTCGCATTGTGAACAAGCTTACCTACGACGAACTCGTCGCAACACGATTAACAACCGCCGAGGCGGCTTCCGTTCCTCGCCATCCGGTGGTGGTGATTCTCGACGATATCCGAAGTCTGTACAACGTTGGATCGATCTTCCGCACGGCAGACGCATTTCATGTTGCATGTGTTGCGACGTGCGGGTTTACGCCGGCGCCCCCTCGTCCGGAGATCTCCAAGACGGCGCTTGGGGCTGATGCCGTAGTGCCCACACTGGCATTTCCCAGCACGGTAGAGGCCATCGAGCACTACCGCTCGGCAGGGTTTACCATTATGGCAGCCGAGATCGGTCATGGTTCGCGCACCACGCAAGAACTTGAGTCAGACGACTACCCTCTCGCTGTCGTCGTTGGCAATGAGCTTACAGGGGTTTCGCAGCAGGCGCTTTCGCTGTGTGATGGTATGATCGAGATTCCGATGTTTGGTACGAAACACTCTCTTAATGTTGCTGTAGCAACAGGCATTATTCTCGCTGGTACAGTTCAGCGCTATCGAATGTTCTCCTCATGAAGATTGCTATTCCACGACTTGCGCTTGCCCAGCCCCTTCTCGAGCATGCAGCAGAGCTTGCTGCGCAGAACGGCTTCACGTTGATCGAGGCTTCACTCGAAGAGTGTGGCACGATGCTCCTCAACAACAACGTCGATGTTGCGCTGATGAGTCCACACGGATACGGACTCGGTGTTGGGAAGGTCGATTATCGCATCATTCCTGGTCCGTGCGTTGCACTCGAAGAATACACGCATGCCTACGGACTCTGGTTTCCGGAATCAGGATCTGTGCTGGAGTCGTTCTACGCCACCAACCCCGATGCCTACCTCAGCGTGATCAGTCGGCTGGTGATGGCCGAAAAGTTTGATGTACATCTCACGTATACCGAATCCGCGCACGACGCAGATGTAACGATCGGTCCAACCAGCGAGAATCCCGCACCAGCCATGGACCTTGGCGAGGAATGGTTCGATATCGTGGAATCCCCATTGCCCCTTGCCGTGTGGGTACACCGCGTGGACACGGAACATCTCGAGCAGGTTGAGCGTGTCAAGGAGTTCGCGAATCAACAGCTCCTCCACCGCGAAGTGTCAGAGATCGTACCCATAACGGCCGACCACATGCCGCGTGAAGGAAAAATCCTCTACCGCTGGACCGACGACGTGCAGGAGGGTCTGGAAGCCGCCCTGCACATGCTCTTCTACCACCAGCTTCTGTCGGAGATTCCGGCTATCAAGCTCTTCGGTACGAACTGACCCTAGAGCGGTATCTTTGTGTTCATCTACACGGAGAACACACATGCAATTGTACGTTGATAGCGCGAACCTCACAGAGATTCAACACGCCGCGTCATTGGGTTTCATCAGTGGCGTCACAACTAACCCTTCGCTGCTCGCGAAGGAAGATCCATCGATCGACATCCGCTCGCTGATCCTCGACATTCACAAGTCTGTTGGTGGTCACACGAGTGTTGAAGTCATCAGCACAGAAACCGACGGCATGCTGCGCGAAGCCGATGAGATCCTGAAATGGTTTCCAGAAGCGACAATCAAGATCCCATTCATTCCGGCTGGTTTGACGGCTGTTCGTAAGCTCGCCGACCAGAACATCCCAACGAACGTCACACTGCTCTTCACAGCAACGCAGGCGCTGATCGCTGCCAATGCCGGTGCAACGTACGTGAGCCTCTTCATGGGACGTCTCGATGATATCGGTACGGATTCGCTACAAGCACTCAACGACACATGCGAAATCTGGGACACACAGGGTCTCGAGTCGCTGATCATCGCCGCTTCTATCCGCACACCGATTCATCTGCTCGAATGTGCCAAGGCTGGCGCTCATATCGCAACAGTACCATACAAGGTGCTCATGCAGTCTATCAAGCATCCTCTCACCGACGCTGGTCTTGCATCGTTCCTGAAGGATGCAACGAAGCTGAAGATGTAATCTGATGCGCACAATCCTCACCACAGCTCTTCTCTTCTGTGCAATGGTCTGCGCCACGTCAGTGCGCGCAGATCGCACAGCTGTTGGCAAGCGTGCCTTCGACTTCACGATTGAAGACCAATTCGAGAAATCGTGGTCGTGGTCTGCTACCTACAAAGGCAAGCCAACGGTCATCGTCATGAGCGATCGCTCTGGAGCCGAATTCATCACTGCATGGACGACTCCGCTGACAAAGCAATACGCCAAGCGCGTGAGCTTTGCAGCGATGGCTGATGTGTCTGCTGCTCCGTTCTTTATCAAGGGTTTGCTCCGGAGCAAGTTCCGTGACGCGTACTCTGTGAGCATCCTTATGGACTGGGACGGCGACGCCTTCGAATACTACCTTGTGCACGAGGGCGTTCCGAATGTGCTCTACATCAGCCCTGACGGTATCGTTCGACTTCATGTATGGGGCAACGGTACGCAGGGTGAGATATCTGCCTTCACGCGTGAACTCGACCGTTGTATTTCGCAACCTTCTTCCAAGTAACCACCGATGCCTGCCATCGTCGACAAAGCAGCGAAACGTGCCGAGATAGTGCGTCATGCCGCCGACGTGTTCTCGCGGTTTGGATATAACGCCACGAAGATGCAGGATATCGCCAATGCTGCTGACATTGGCAAAGGCACCATTTACGAATACGTCCGCACGAAGGAAGAACTCTTCCTCGCTGTGTACGATGCATGGATGTCTGCCTACGAAACATTGATTCGCGAGCGTGTTGCAGCATGTACAGACCCGCTCGCGAAGGTCGACGCTATTCGCGACAGTGCTGTTGAGTTCTACACGTCGCGCGCTGAACAAGCCCCACTGCTCCTCGAGTTCTGGGCGCATGCATTGCGTACCGATAACCCAGCGTTTCTCGAGCGCATCACGCGCACACGGACCTTCTTGCGCGACCTCGGTTCGAAACTCACACGCGAGCTTGTAGCTGCGGGATGGTTCACGGACGTCGATGCACGATCGTTCGCAGATCTCGAAACAGGTATCAGCGACGGCATCTTCCTCGCATGGGTCCTTGAAGGTCGCACCTTCCCTCTGCAAAAGGCCTTCACGTTTCGTCAGAGTGTGATCGGCTTAGGTCTGCTCTCGGGAGACGCACGAGCATTGCTCAACGATCGCCTCTCCGACAAGCTCAAGCGCGGGATTTAGAACCCACGCGACAACGCGCAATCTAGGAACATGTAATCGCACCAGATTAGGTCCACTGCCAATGTAGACAGAGTCGGTCAGGCGTCAGCATGCGAGTGCACGGCATCAGCAGTTGTGCCGATATCGTTGTTTGAACCACAAACAAGTATGTAGGTTCATGATGTAGACTCATGATGTAGGTTCGTGTCGTCGTTTCCGTTAGTGTTGTTGTGGTATTAGCATACCTGAATGGAGTTGACGACATTAGTTGCCACATAGGTCAGTAGGACGGGGAG
>CAMCXP010000095.1 GCA_945883395.1 Melioribacter roseus P3M-2 | reverse complement strand
GCCTATCGTAACGAAGATCTTGACGAACTCACCATCATGGCAAGCGACACGTCAATGTTGGCTAGCAATGAACGTGAAGCGCTTAACGACGATCGGAATCATCGTTTTGTTGATCGTATGATTCCTCTTCTCGAGCGTGGTCGAACATTTATTGCTGTCGGTGCGCTGCACCTGACCGGTAATGAGAGCGTGATAGCGCTTCTTCGAAAGCGTGGCTGGACGGTTACACCCGTCATTGGAGGTCAGCGCAGTCAGTGGCTCACACCGGCATACTTACGAGGATCTCGGTATTGACTTGTCAGCGTCTGTACCGTTGTGATGCTTCCATTGCAACAGCGTACAAGTTGCATTGCGCCTCGATGGTCTCCTCGATCGGTGTGGCATATCCTCCACCGAGAGCTAGCATCACGGGGATATCGCGCGAGCGAAACGTCTCGAGCACATACGCATCGCGCTTGCGGAGTCCGTCGTGCGTGAGTGAGAGACGTCCCAGTGAATCGGCATGGAGTGGATCGACACCACATTGGTAGTAGACGATGTTGGGTTGGAAGGCCAATACTGGCTCAAGCTCACGGCGCACCACGTCCATGTATGCCTCATCGCCTGTGCCATCGGGCAGATCAACGTCAACGGTCGAAGGCACACGTCGGAAGGGATAGTTTTTTGCCCCATGCACCGAGAGAATATAAACGTCGTCGCGTCCGCCGAGGATCTCGCTATTACCATTACCCTGATGCACATCAAGGTCCACAATCGCAACCCGCTTGACGTGTTCTTCTCGCATCAAACGCAGCGTGGCAATTGCAATGTCGTTGAACACGCAGTACCCTTCTCCAGCATCGCGCATTGCGTGATGCGTGCCCCCTGCCAGGTTCCCACTTAAGCCATCTTCAAGCGCAGCATAGGATGATGCGATACATCCACCAACGGTCGCGAGTGAACGCGCAACGAGCGCCTTGCTCCACGGAAATCCAATACGTCGTTGTTCAAGGGGCGCAAGGGTACCATTGAACACACCGTGCACATAGCGTGATGAATGCGCGAGCATCACGTCCTCGAGTCCGGCAAGCTCTGGTGAAACCAATTGCGTTTCGTCGATGATCTTCCTTCGCACCAGCTCTTCGCGCAGCATCCGATATTTCCGCATCGGAAAGCGGTGTCCCTCAGGAAGGTCAATGGTGTAGTGGTCCGAGTAGAAGACCTTCATACACGGTAGGATCGAATGCGCATACCGACGATCTTACGTCGTGAATGGACAAGCAACGTGCGAGCCGTTTGGCGCTGCAATCATCACGGGTGCATCCTGCGCACATGCTGGCTGTGCAATTGGACATCGCGTACGGAAGCCACAACCCGACGGCTTGTTGAGTGGCGTCGGAATATCTCCTTGCAGAACGATACGCTTCTTATTGCGTCGTGTTGGATCGGGTTCAGGTACGGCAGAGAGCAACGCACGCGAGTAAGGGTGTACAGGATCAAAGTAGACGTCATCTGCTGATCCAATCTCGACCATGTTGCCAAGATACATCACGGCAATACGCTGGGAGATGTGGTACACCACCGAAAGGTCGTGCGCGATGAACAGATACGACATGCCGAATTCCTTCTGCAGATCTTCCATCAGGTTAATCACCTGCGCCTGAACCGACACGTCGAGAGCCGACACCGGCTCGTCGCAAATGATCACGTCGGGATTTGTCGCCAATGCACGTGCAATCCCGATACGCTGACGCTGTCCACCAGAAAACTCGTGCGGAAAACGTACGGCATACTCTGGTTGGAGTCCGACACGCTCAAGAAGCCATTTCACTTTATCGTCAACCTGTGCTGCAGTAAGATCCGGCTGATGAATTTCAAGGGGCTCAGCAATGATTTGCTTTACCGACAGGCGTGCATTCAACGAGGAATACGGATCCTGAAAGATCATTTGAATCTTTGAACGGAAACGCACCATCTCACTGCGTGATAGCGCAAGAAGGTTCGTCTTGGTTCCGTTCGCATCAACGTAGTTGACTTCCCCTTCAACTTCAACACCCGGGGCAACGTGCGAGAGAATATTGATCAGCGCACGGCCAACGGTGGTCTTGCCACAGCCCGACTCGCCCACCAAACCAAGTGTCTCACCGCGATTCACAGTGAACGAAACACCATCAACAGCACGAACGTCAGCGACTTTGCGCTGCAGAATGCCACCATGCACGGGAAAGCGCACGTGAAGATTCTTTACTTCAAGAACAACCGAACTCACTGTGCTCCTCCCGTAGTCTCGACCAAATGGCAACGAACGAAATGATTCGGCGCAACTTCACGCAATGGTGGTTCTTCGAGTTCACATCGATCAATCTTTTCAACACACCGCGTACAGAACTTACAGCCTGACGGCAGGTTCATAATACTCGGTACGTTGCCAGGAATCGCCATCAAGCGCTCAACGCCCTTCGTCGCCTTGTTCGGACGTGGGATTGACGCCATCAGTCCACGCGTGTATGGATGCATCGGCGTGGCAAACAGCTCCTCGACCGAAGCGACTTCCTGAATCTTCCCACCATACATAACGATCACGCGCTGACACATCTCAGCAACTACGGCAAGGTCGTGCGTGATCAGCACAATGGCTGCCTCTTCACGACGTTGCTTGAGCTCCATCATCAGATCGAGGATCTGCGCCTGGATCGTCACGTCGAGCGCAGTCGTCGGCTCATCGGCGATCAACACCGACGGGTTACATGCGAGCGCGATGGCAATCATCACACGCTGGCGCATGCCCCCTGAGAATTGATGCGGATAGTCGTTGATGCGCTTTTCAGGGTCAGGAATTCCTACCGCACGGAGCATATCAACGGCACGTTTCATCGCTTCGGCTTCGCTACACTTGGTATGTGCTTGAATGACTTCTGCAATCTGCATCCCAATCTTAAAGACCGGATTAAGCGATGTCATTGGCTCCTGAAAGATCATCGCAATCTCGCTACCGCGGATGCTATACATCTCTTCGTAGCTGAGCTTTACGATGTCCTTGCCTTTGAACAGAATTTCTCCGCCCATGATGCGGCCAGGAGGATCAGGGATGAGCTTCATCAACGAAAGCGCCGTTACGGATTTACCCGAACCGGATTCGCCAACAATGCCGAGGACTTCGCCCTTGTAAATGTCGAAGGATACACCATCGACAGCCTTAGCCCACGTTCCTTCAATGTTGAAGTACGTGTGGAGATTCTTGACTTCGACGAGTTTTTCTTGAGTCACTGTATGCACCGTGTTGAACGAAGAAGAACGGAGTCGTTACCGCAGACGTGAGAAGACCTTCGGATCGAATGCTTCGCGAATGCCCTCACCAATGAATACCACGAGCGTCAGCGTGAGGAACATCGCGCTGAACGGCACAACGACCAGCCAGTACTTTGTGATGTTTGATAAACCAACACTGATCATCTGTCCCCACGACGGCGTCGGCGGTGGCATCCCAAACCCAAGGTAGTCCAGCGACACCAAGGCACTGATACCCCCAACAAGCGCAAATGGGAAAAATGTGATGATCGGCACAAGGGTGTTCGGAAGAATATGCTTCAACAGAATCGTTCGTGTTGGTACGCCAATCGAGACAGCTGCAGCAACGTAATCGCGTGATCGCTCACGATAGAATTGCGCTCGCATCTGGGTAGCGATACCCAGCCATGAGAAGATCACTAAGAGAAACACCAACAACGAAAATGTTGGTGTCACAAACGACACGATGATGATGATCAGAAAGAGGAACGGCAGGGCGTGCCAGATTTCCATGATGCGCTGCAGAACAAGGTCGAGCGCTCCGCCGAAGTAGCCCATCACTGCACCAACAGGGATGCCGATGAGATACTCAAGAATGGCGATCAGCAATGCAAAGGACATCGACACTTGAAACCCATATGCCATACGAGCGAGCACGTCACGCCCGTTGTCATCAGTTCCGAACGGACGAAGCCTATCCTGCCCATCGACGGCAAACGGTTCGACGAAACTCTCGTTTCCATCTACACCGACGTCTTCGTTCGGAGCGAACGGATAGAGTGGCATGATGATGAAGTTGTCTGAACCTTCGTCTTCCCACGACGCCTGCAACTCGCGGTAGTTGGCCTCGCCAGTCACACCTTCCTCACCGTACTTGGAGGCCGGATCGAAGCTTGATGGTGCCAGACCGCCAACCAATGGCAGCGAACCCAGGAACTCACGTCCAGCAGGCGAAGACCATTCACCCTCGTAGGAAACCAAGAGTGGCTTGTTGTTGATCATTAAGGGAAGAAGGAACGAAATCAGATAGGCACCCAGGAGGATCAGCAATGATGCATATCCACGACGAATGCTCTTGAACTTCTTCCAACGACGTTGGTTGATCGACAGTGATGGAGTTGATGCCATGGTTAGGAGAATCGAATACGTGGATCAACAAGTGCGAGCATCAAGTCTGAGATGATCGATCCAACCAATGTGATGATGATCGAGATCACAGCAAATGCAAAGAAGACGTTCGAGTCGCGCGAGCGAATAGCCTCGAACGACAAGCGTCCGATGCCATCGATATTGAAGGCATACTCAACGAGGTAGTTCCCTGCTAGGAAGATGCCGATGATTCCGCCGATGGATGCTACAAGTGGAATCACCGAGTTCCGCATTGCGTGCATCCAGATTACGCGGTCTTCACGAAGCCCCTTTGCATAGGCTGTGCGGATGAAGTCCTGTCCGAGCGTGTCGAGAAGCGAATTCTTCATCAACAACGTGATCGAGGCAAATCCACCAAGCGTATAGGCAATCGTTGGAAGCACGAAATACCACACCCGATCGGCGATCATCTCGATCATGGTCAGTGACTCATAATCGTCAGACTGAAAACCGCCCGTTGGGAACAGTGCTAGGTCGGACCCACCGCCAAGCACCACCAACAACACACCGCCAAGTGCCCACCCCGGAATCGAGAAGGCAATGAAGACGATGCTCGACGAAATGACGTCGAAGTTGCTTCCGTGGCGCAATGCCTTTTGCGTGCCGAGATAGAAGCACACAACGTAGGTGATCACAAAGCTGATCAATCCAAACTGCATCGATACCGGGATACGCTCGCGAATGAGCTCAGTGACCGGCTTGCGATACTGGAACGAAATTCCAAAGTCGAGCGTGAAGATGCCCGAGATCTCGCGCTGATAGACCCATACGCTGTTGGCCTTCTGAGATGGATCAACGTACCAATCTGCTAGTGGCGCTGAACGGTCACCAGCCTTGTACACGAGGTATCCACCAGAAGCTTGATCACGCACCACATCGACGCGGAAGCCACCACCGACATTCTGCGGCGTTCCTACGTGCACGAGGTAGTCATTTGTGGGACGTGGAACAAGTCCAAGCCACATGCAATAACGCTTCCAGATTGGCTCTTGCACTTGGTAATACCGTTGCAGTGCCTCAAGCTGGCTTGGCGGAATGGACATTGTTTCTGAACCGATAGCCGAGCCACCGCCTTCAGCCCCCTGCCCCTTGCGCAGCGCATTCAATTGTTGATCGTAGGGTCCACCTGGTGCAAACTGCACGATGAAGAAGACCACAAACGTTGCACCAAAGAACGTCGGTATTGCCAGAAGCAAACGACGAATGATGTACTGAAGCATGTTGTCCGGTTACTAGGTGGTGATTACTTGGTATCCGAGAAATCTTTCCAGTAACGGAACTCCGTTACGCCCTTGTTTCCACCAAGATCGGTCTTGTTCTTGCGTGCTTCAGCAATTGCAGTTGCCTTCTCGCCATCATGCCACCATGTGAGACCAGCAGCACCGAACACGTAGCTCAGCTGTGTGTAGCGTCCGATACCATACTCAGGCATGCCGAACTTATCCCACACGGCAAGACGAATACCCTTTGGATTCCACCAATGGCTCTTCATGTGTGTGTCGTAAACGATGCGATCGATCTCCTTGATGATCTTGATTTGACCAGCGACATCAAATGTTGAGTCGTAGATCGGAAGGAGCTCATCAACACGGGCATTCTTGAAGCCCTGGATGTTGTTGTTGTCGTTCTTGTCAGCAAGCTCGCCCTTCAGGGATGTCTCTGGGTTCGGCGTGAGCAGACCCGAGTAGCCGTAGGAGAAGATCTGGAAGTTGCGCTCATCAATGTTCTTGATGATCGCATTCCAGTCCATGTGCTTCAGACGCAGGTCAATACCAATCTTGCGAAGCTCTTCCTGATATGGTGTCAACCAGCGCTCTTCAGCCTTTGTGATAGCCATCTCAATGACGAACGGCTTACCATTCTTGACGAGCAGACCCTGGCTATTGCGTGTTGTCCAACCGGCTTCAGAAAGGAGCTTTGCAGCTGCTTGCGGATCATACGGTACAACAGGATTTGTTGTGCTGGCGTATGGTGTGTTTGGATAATCGGTATCGTAGATCTCGTACTCATTGAACAGCAACTTCTCAACGACACGCTGGCGTGGGTAGAGCATGATGAATGCCTGACGAACACGTATGTCATCAAATGGCGCACGACGCATGTTGAAGGTCACGCCGGACGTACCCATTGGACCGTTGTTATAGAAGCGGTAGCGGCGGACCCAACCATTCTTGATGGCATCGTAATCTGTGTCGCCTACCCACTTCTCCGTTGTCGCCATGTTATAGCGGTAGAGATCGATATCGCCTGCCTTGAACTTTTCATACAGTAGTGTCGGATTGTCCTTAACCACGACATAGTTGATGTAGTTGAAGTTTGCCGTGTTCTTTGCAGCAGGATAGTCCTTAGCCCAGTAATCCGGACGGCGTGTCAAGCGCCAGCCTGAGCCTTCCTTGATGTCCTTTTCGTTGAGGAAATACGGACCCGTTCCCGCTGGCATATTGAAGTTGTACTTGTCGAGGAATTCCTTGCCCGTGATCTGGCCAAGCTCATGATCTGGATAGATCAGCATGCCAGCGCCAAAGTAGAGGAGGTTGCGGAAGTTGACCGTCTTGGATGTCACCTGAACGATATACTTGCTCAGCGCCACAGGCTGTTCGAACTTCTCAAACACAAGGTTGAGTGCAGGCTCAAGGATGCCCGGATCAACCATCAGCTTCCATGTTGTCACAACGTCCTGCGCAACCACAGCGCGTCCATCGGACCAACGTGCATTAGGATCGATGCGGAATGTGAACGTCTTCTTGTCTGGACTGATTTTCCAGTGCGAGGCAAGCGCTGGGATGTACTCGCGCGTCACCGGATGTGAGCTAATGAGCGTCTCATAGACATAGCCCTTGATTTCCGTATTCACCACCATCGACGAGCCCTGACCTTCCGGACGGAAGGTCGTCGGGAATGTGACTTCACCGATGTTGAGTTCGCCACCCTTTACCGCACGTTCGTCACCGAAGAACTTGGCTTCGTCGTCTTTGATCACGTACGTCGAAAATCCACGTGATTCAGCAACCCTTTCGAAACCAGCTCCACCCAACGTATCAGGAATGGATGGGTCGGCACCAGCAGGGGTATCGACCTTCTTCCAGACATTCATGATCTCGTCTGAATTGTCCTTC
>CAMCXP010000094.1 GCA_945883395.1 Melioribacter roseus P3M-2 | reverse complement strand
AGCGCATTGTGTTGCACATTGTGCTCTTTGCCGCAACATTCCTTACCTGTATGATGGCAGGTGCGCAATGGGCAATGCACGATCCGTTCCAGATTGAGAACTGGTCGGCTGGCCTTACGTATGCAATCCTGCTTATGACGTTTCTCTCAGCGCACGAGTTCGGACATTACATCGCCGCACGCATGCATGGTGTGGATGCAACGTTGCCGTTCTTTATTCCTGTGCCGTCGAGCTTGATGCCATTCGGCACATTTGGCGCACTCATCAAAACGCGCTCGCGCATTACATCGCGCAAGGTTCTCTTTGATATCGGCGTTGCTGGTCCGCTCGCAGGCTTTGCGGTGTGTCTGGTGATCCTCGTTGTCGGCGTCATCACGCTGCCGGGCGTTGAGTCGCTCTACGCTATGCATCCTGAGTTTCAACCAACGGGTATTGTGCCAACATCGGGTATGACGTTCGGTGATAATCTTCTGTTTATGATGGGCCGTTCAGCTATTGGCTCGAGCGTGTGGCTTCCACCAATGAATGAGATCTACCATTACCCATTTCTTTGTGCGGGCTGGTTTGGTCTCTTCGTCACGGCACTAAACATGCTCCCCTTCGGACAGCTTGATGGCGGACATGTCCTGTATGCCCTCGTTGGCCGTCGACAATGGCGTGTGGCTCGCGTGCTCTGGTGGACGTTGTTTGTCTTCGCCATCTTGTGGATGTTGAACATCGTTCACCAACTCCTTCTCGAGCCATCACCTGATGCATGGGTGATTTGGTTGCAAATGCGTATCGATCCGTTCCTTTCCGAAGCCATCAATCGAGCGCCGCTGCTCTTCGAGCTGGGTGAAGTCTGGGTGTTTTGGTTGATCATGGTCCGTGTCTTTATCAAGACCGACCATCCAGAATTAGCAGATCCTCAGCCACTCGACAGGGGGCGCACGGTGATCGGATGGGTCTCCATCGTGATCTTGGTGCTGTGTCTTTCTCCACGAGCAATCTACATCGTACCATGACCGCACGCCATCACACAGTTCTTGCCACGCTGCTTGTCCTTGGTGGTTTGTTTGTGATGCGGCTGGCGAATGTCGAGATTCAGCCATACCCGGAAGGTCTGTATGCTCTGCGCGGTTTGAGCATTCAACAGACGATGCAGTGGCTTGATCAAGCTGCGATCGCACCGGGTGGAATGTACTCAGCGATGATGCCGCCGCTCCCTGCGTGGATGGTGGCCGTTGGTATCGACGTCGTGGGGCCGACGCCGCTTGCCGTGCGCTGGTTCTCGGTGCTTTGTGTGATGGTGACGCTGCTGCTTACGTATACGCTTGCACGCCGTGCCGTTGCGTTCGAAGGCTCGGTTATGGCAATGGTGATTGTAGGAACAAGCATTCCGTACATCGTTGTTGGACGTCAAGCTGATGCTCTTGTGCCCTTCGTCATGGCTGCGCTGGCGATCATTTGGTCGTCCGTTACACTTGGTGATGCCGCTTCAGCGGCTGGCCGTGTGCTCCGTGTTGGTGTGCTGGCTATCGCCGTTGCGGCAGGCGTGCTGAGCGCGCCAATTGCGACGCTTGTGGTCTGCATAGCATGCGTTGTGTTTATTCGATCGTCCTCTCAGCGTTTGGTGGTCGCGTTAGGTATAGGTGGGGGATTGCTTACTGGACTTCCATGGTGGATCGTTATGGCGTCCAGATACGGCGAGCAGGTGTTGTTCGCGTTGAGTTTGCCGACGCCTACTCTTGCGGTTACATCTGGCGGCGTGTTGAGTCCGCTCCATTTTCTGATCGTGTCAAGTCCACTCCTGGTTGTCGCGCCTGTCTTGGTAGTTGCAGCGCTTCGCGATCGCACCTTGTTGATGTCGCCAGACCATCCAGAGGTTATGATGCTTGGGATGCTCTTCGTGGTTGGAATGCTGAGTATTGCGGTATCGCAGGATCGATTCCTAGAGCAGGCCGTCGTTCTGGTGCCGTCGGGTAGCATCCTTGCCATGCTTGCTCTTGAGCGCATTCGCCGTCAGGCGCGGACAAAGCTCCTGCTCGCGACCTATCTATGTATCGTGATCTCCTCCGTGTGGTTTGCGATCGATCATCTGCTACGGGAAGCAATTAGCCTGCAGACGATTATGCTCGGAGTTGCCATCAGTATGGTTGCTGTGGTCCTGCTGTTGCAACAATTCCGGTCGCGGACAGCCCGTCAGTCGATGACGGTGCGTTTGTACCAGCCGATCGTGTATGGTGCGGTTGCACTCGCTTCAGTGGTTGCAATGGTGCGCGTTGTGCGGCCGGGAACGCAGAGCATAATGGGCGGACGTAGCGTGTCGCGTGTGATGCTTGACGACACGCTCTTCCATCGATCCTTCGCCTACGTGTTTCATAACACGTCCGAGACCGACGCCGTGAACGCACAACTTGAGTGGTACACAAAGGGGTGGATGTCGGGTTCTAAGCCGGGCTTCAGCCATATGGCAATTGCACTGCCGGCCAATGAAACCGACAATGCAACGCTCGCCATAGCTCGTCTGTTGCCCTGGGTGGTCTATTATCATCCACGCGGTAAACAGCGAGTATCAGCAGACGTTCAGCAATCGTTACAAACCACCCATGCGGTTGCGTTTGAAGCAGATCACTATACCTTGTTCAAGATTCGCTAGGCTGGTGCGCTGAATTGTAGCGCATGGAGTTTCGCATACACGCCATTGGCGGCCAGCAGTTCTGTATGTGTGCCGACTTCCGCTATGCGTCCTTGATCGAACACAACAATTCGATGCGCATTAACAATCGTCGACAGGCGGTGAGCTACAATGATTGCTGTACGATTCTCCAATACATCATCAATTGCTTCTTGAACTAACCGCTCCGACTCGGTGTCAAGCGCCGACGTGGCTTCGTCGAACAACAGGATGCGAGGTTCCCGATACAATGCGCGGGCAATGGCAATCCTCTGACGCTGTCCACCGCTCAGGCGCATGCCTCGGTCGCCAATCATGGTGTCGTATCCATCTGGCATCGACGAGATAAATCCATGTGCATGCGCGATCGTAGCAGCGGCACGAACACGATTGCTGTCTGCCTGTGCATCACCCAGACTAATGTTGTTTGCAATCGTGTCGTTGAACAGCATTGTCTCCTGTGATACGACGCCAAAGATGTGACGATACGACGCCGTATCGAGGTCGCGGATGTCTGTGCTGTCAAGACGAATGATGCCGGACTGTGGATCGTAAAAGCGCAGAAGCAAATCCAGCATCGTCGATTTACCGCTACCTGACGCCCCAACGAACGCGACGGTCTCTCCACGCTGAATCGTAAGCGAGATATCGCGCAGGACATCGTTCTCGCCATACGAGAACGATACACCCTCGATCGCCAGTGTCGGCTGCTTTCCCGTAGCGAGGATTGTTCCCGACGTGATTGATGGTGCTTCATCGAGCACAGCTGCAACGTTAGCGCCGGCAGCAATGCCCCGTTGCATCTGAGCAATCGTATTGACGATTACGCTGATCGGCTGCATCAGTCCAAAGAGCAGGAAGAGGAACGTCACAAGATTTGACGGAGTGATTGCGCCAGATGCACGCTCCATGCCGCCGATGTAAAACACTGTCACGAGCGCAAGGATCCCGAACGTATCGTTGAACACAGGAATGAGACTCATGACTCGTGTATTGCGAACGGCACGCCGAACATACGATGCGGTTTGCTGCATGAAGCGCTCAACAACGCTTGGTTCGACTCCCATGCCTTTGATCACACGAATGCCAAGTACCGATTCCTGAAGCGTCGATGTGTAGTCTGCCTGTGCTGCTTGCATGCGTGAGCCGTAGCGCCGGAGTACCGATGTTACCGATCGGATAAGGAACAAGCCAAGGAGTGACACCCCTACAGAGATCACGGTGAGCTTTGCGCTAATGACCATCAACAGCACGACGTAGATGATCAGTGTCGACGCCTCGCGCCAGAGCGTGGTTACGGAGTTGATCGTAGCATGGTTCAGGACGCCAACGTCGTTTGTCAGCAACGAGATGATGTCGCCAGTCTTCCGTCGCGTAAAGAAGTCGATCGAGTGTCGCGTGACATGCAAGAAGAGCGTATCGCGAATACGCTTCATGATACCTTCTTCGAGGCGGATGGAGATCACGTTTCCGAGGTACTTCATCAGTCCGCGCACAAGGAAGAGCGTGAAGATCACAAGGCTGATGTTGCGAATCGATGTCGAGTAGTCGGGCGCGATCAGAAGCGAGGCAACGATCTCGTCGAACTGCGCTTTCAAACCAGAGGTCACTCCCGCTGCAGGGGATGCAACAGAGGCTGGACCGGCAGAGCCAAACAGCGTGCGAAACACGGGCTCCACAATGGCGAGCGTCAGGGCGTTAGCAGCCGAGAACAGAAGGTTCGCGAGCGTTGAAAACACAATGAGTTTCCAAAACGGACGAACGAAGGGAAGCATTTTCCCAGCGAGTTCACGGACGGTATAGTGATGCGGTTGGCGCACAGGGGTAGCGGTGACGTATGCTGACGTATGTCAGTGTGATAAGGATCGTTGATAGGAGGCAGCATAGGAGCGAATGGCCGATGCAATCGACCCAGCAATTGCTGCCTGCCCCTTCTGTGAAGCAAGATACTCGGCATCGCTGCGGTTTGAAAGAAAACCTGTCTCGATGAGCACGTTCGGCATCGCTGCGCCCACAAGCACAAAGAAGCCTGCTTGGCTCACGCCACGGTCTGCTAGTGGCGTATCATCATTGACTTCACTCTGAATCGCAGCAGCAAACGACTCGCTCAGGCGCACAAAACTGCGCTGGGCAATCGTAGCAACGATGATCTGATCCTCCGTCATACCCTCGTAACGACGTTGCGATTGCTCGAACTTGACCGAGGCATTTTCTCGTGATGCAACGCGTGCGGCATCGTCGTTTCGACCTGGACGAAGGATATAGGTCTCACATCCATGCGCTGGATGCGGTTTCATGGGCATGCTATTGCAATGAATGCTCAAAAAGAGCTTGCCTCCTGCATCATTAGCGATCTGTGTGCGACGAAAGAGCTCGATAAAGACATCGCTATCGCGCGTCATCACAACCTTGGTGGATGGCATGATTTCCGCGAGCCGTGCACGAATCAGTTTCGCAATGGCGAGTGTCACATCTTTCTCGAAGGTGCCATTCACTCCCTCTGCACCTACATCCTTACCGCCATGGCCAGCATCAATAACGATCACGTCGAGCGACCACTTACCACGACTGCCCGTTTGGTGGCGCGGGATGACGTCCTCTGGCTCTTCGATCTTCTCGGTCTTCTTTGGCTGGATAACACAGAGAAGGTCGCGTTGGCCATCGCGCCGGAGCACAACTGAGTCTGTTGGAGCACAACGAACCGTTAGGACAAGGATATCGCGTATGCGCTTTGCATCCACGCGCAGGGGAGCTGCCGATGCAGACGAGTCGATTGCATCATTCTCGATTGTAGCGCCAGGCAGTCGGAGAACAAATCCTCCGGGCACACGTTCTGGACGTTGAAAGCCGGTAAGCGTTGATGCAGCACGAATGCGCAGCACAGTGCTGTCGGGCGACACCGCCGCTCGGATCAAGCTGATCGACGTCGGCGGTTGTTGCATGCCGATTATGAGGGTCATTGTGCAGAGCGACAGAACCCAGCGCACAACCACGGATCGACGACTAGTCAAGCCAACCTCGTCGACGAAACATGAAATACATTGAAGCCGAGATCACGAAGATGATGCCAATCACCGTCGGATACGACCACCACCAATTGAGTTCGGGCATATGATGAAAATTCATGCCGTAGAAACTTGTGATGAACGTGATCGGCAGAAAGATCGTGCTGATCACAGTCAGAACCTTCATTACTTCGTTAAGTCGAACAGAGCTCACGGAGAAGTAGGCTTCCATGATCGACAGCGTGAGTTCGCGGCTGCTTTCAATCTGATCGGCGATACGAACGAGGTGGTCATAAACGTTGCGGTAGTACATCGTTTCGTGTTGCGAGATGATGGCGAACTCGCCACGCGCCAACCTGTTGACGATTTCGCGCTGGTACACAACATCCTTTCGGATGCGCTGGAGTAGTTTCTTCAGTTCAAGGATGTGGATCAGCGTGGTGTTACTCGGACGTCGGAAGATCGCGTGTTCGAGTTCTTCGACGCGATCTTCAAAGAGCTCTACAAGTGGGATATAGGCATCTACCAAATCGTCCAGCAGGAGATGCAGCAGGAAGTCGGGTCCACGCGAGAGAAGCAATGGATTACGGTCGCAAGCCAACATCAATGCAGGAATAGCCTGGATGTCGCCCGCATGATGTGTGATTAGAACACGTTCACCAAGGATGATGTTCAGCTGTGACTCGTCGAGGTTCCGCAGCGTGACAACCGCGGAGTCGCCCTCGCTGCTTCGACGATGCACCAGCGCATGCATGATCACGAACAGATACGTGCCAAAATCATCGACTTTTGGATGGTGAAGCTGTGCATCATCGTCTTCGTGGGTGCCGAGCGCACGATGCGCATCGGACATCACCAACTCGTGCACAGGAAACCAATCGCTGAGAATCTGGCGTTCTTCGTCGGCTGTCGGCGCGGACATATTAATCCACACCATCCCACCGTCGGGAATGCTTCCAACAAGGAGCTGGCGCAACGCATCAAGCGAACATTGATGCATGGCGCCGTCGTGGAAGTGCCGAATATCGATCATGCGTGCCGCGAAGTGGAAAGACGGGGTTAGCTTTGCAGCTCAAACATACCACGTAAACATGCATGCGTAGTCAGCGCCCACAACAAGAAATTGAGATCGACATTGATGCCATCGGGTTCGAAGGCATTGCTATCGGACGTCTCGACGGACTCGTTCACTTCGTCGCTGGTGCGTTGCCAGGCGAGCGCGTCCGCGCGCGCATCACGGGGACGAAGAAGCGTTTCAAGCAGGCTGAAGTGATCGAAGTTCTCAGTGCTTCTCCCGACCGTCGCACACCGCCATGTCCGCACTTTGGTGTGTGCGGAGGATGTAAATGGCAGCATCTCGTGTATGAAGAACAAGCGCGATGGAAACGCCAGCATGTTGTTGATGCTTTTGAGCGCCTTGGACAGATACCAGTTGGTGAAGTGCATTCGACACTCTCATCACCAGAGATCTATGCCTATCGCAACAAAATGGAATTCTCCTTCGGGGGCTCTGCATGGCTCACACGTGAAGAGATCGATTCGGGTGTGGAGTTCGGTACGTCCTTCGCGCTCGGACTCCATGTGCCGGGACGATTCGATAAGGTGCGTCATATTTCCACGTGTATGCTGCAGCAGGACGTTGCAAACTGTGTGCTTGCTCATACGCATGCATGTTCAGAGCAGACAGGGATTCAGGCCTATCATCAGCGGCATCACGACGGCTTTGCCCGTCATCTTGTGGTTCGAACAAGTGTTGCAACCGGATCGGTGATGACGGTGCTGATAACTACCACTCCCACGCAGGAGCACGAGGAGGACTTCCTTCAACAATGGTTCGCATTGGCGCCGACGCTGCCGCATGGATCATCGATGATCCATGCGATCAACGATACGTGGTCACCTGTGGCTGTCGGACAGATCACGAAGGTGGTTGGCCCGGGCTATCTCGATGAAACCTCGCTTGGTATCACGTACCGAATTTCACCGTTCTCGTTTTTCCAGACCAATACGCTCCACCTGCCGAACCTGATTACTCGTGCTCTTGACCGTGCAGACCTACGTCCAACAGATGTGGTGTGGGATCTCTACTGCGGCACAGGCACACTCACGCTCCCTGCAGCCCAGCGTGCCAAGCATGTCATTGG
>CAMCXP010000093.1 GCA_945883395.1 Melioribacter roseus P3M-2 | reverse complement strand
CACCGTAAGGGAGTTCATCGCAACAACTTCGTGAGGCTTGGCACCAACGATGCGTGCCAGCGGCTCGGCAAACCATCGATGGCAAGAATACCACGGATTACGTGCCTTGAAATGTCCGTCAACGGCGAATTCACGCCAGTCCTTGAGTTCCTGCTCGAAATATTTCTGGGTCCGCGCTGGTTGTAACCCAAGCGAGTTCCCGCACATATACACCACATCAGCGCCATTGTGTTGCGGAAACGAGAACTGCCGTTGAAAACTCGACAGCACATCAGCCGCGTCAAGCTCGGTCGCGCGCTGATTCCATCGAACTGAATTAGGGTGTTGCGTCTTCATCGTGCTAATTTGCGCTTTCTTTTTTACAACGGAGGTCGTCATGCAGCGAACATCAGGATGGATCATCGTCATTGGAATGGCGTGGAGCCTCGTCCTTAGTAGCTGCAGTGTGTTCAACTACATGGATAGGCAACGCACCATGTCGATGCCATGCCCGGGCGACACTACCTCTTGGATGAATGCCGTAGCTAGGATCTTTGATCAGAACGGCTACTCGGTAGTTGAGCGTGATCCAGCTGAGCGTGTGATTGTGGCGCAAGACTCAATCAACCAGGTTGAGTATCGCTATACGCTCCTCGTTCGCACATGGCGCGTCCAACATACTGGCGACTCTGTGCACGTCGACGTCTACTCCGTATCGACCCGCATGGACGGAAGCGACGTCACACAGACCTGGGATAAACGTTGGTCTGGCGAGCAGGTCAAGTCATGGATGCGTCCAATCCTTACATCACTCGAAACGACTTGCGGCGTAGGAAATCCGATCATGCCAGGTGGCGGTGGCAAGTAACGCCACCACGGGCGTATGTCAGTGATCGAGTGAACCTAGGAGCTCTGGGTCGACCTCAATCTCCATCATGAGTATTGCCGAAGCGATAGTTTTACCCTGCGCATCGAGCTTCAGGGAAACCGTACCCCCTCCGCCGAGGGTATTGTTAAGGACGAAGTTCACCGCCCAGAGGTTGGGGATCTCGTAGCGCTCAACAGTGCCAAGGCACACGCCCTTGAAATACGTAGCTACGCGCTCTGTGGTGAGGGCATCACGGATAATCGGATACCATGATTCTTTGAATGCGATAACGCCGCAGTTGGCAGCGTCGCCCTTGTCGCCACTGCGAGCATGAGCGATTTGACCTAGAGTGATTTTCATACAGCGAAAATACGAACCACCCCGGTAGTTCGTCCGTCCAGCCGAAAACGGTAACTTTGTAGTCTCACTCACGTTTGAACGCCATCACTGGAGCGCTTCCATGAATCGCGTCATGTTCAAGTCCAAAATCCACCGTGCTCGGATCACGCAGGCTGACCTTTATTACGAAGGTAGTCTGACGATCGATGAGGAGCTCATGGAGGCTGCCGACCTGATCGCGTACGAGAAGGTATCTGTTGTCAACATCAACAACGGAGAGCGCTTCGAAACGTATGTTATCCCCGGTACGCGTGGTTCTCGCGACATTTGCCTTAACGGTGCCGCCGCTCGTAAGGGGCATGTTGACGATGAAGTTATCATCATCAGCTATACCACGCTGCCGGATGCTGAAGCGCGGGCCTATACCCCTACAGTAGTGCTAGTTGATGCCAAGAACGATCCGGTTTCTGTTTCATCGAGCGTACAAGCCTACACTCAACTTCCCCGCCATAGCTAAAACGAGATGCAGCAACACCGAGAACTCGCCGTAGCAATTCTTGCCGCGGGGCAAGGCAAGCGGATGGGGAATCCGAATATGGCAAAGGTTCTGGCCTCACTCAACGGCAGACCGCTGCTTGGCTACGTCCTCGAACAATCAGCGCAGCTCTCACCAGAGGCGGTCGTTGTTATCATCGGCCATCAGCGCGAAGCGGTTGCTGCATTTGTGGCTGAAGCTATGCCTGTAGCTACATGTGTTGTTCAAGATCAGCAACTCGGCACCGGTCACGCGGTGCAGCAGACTGCGCCAATCCTGGCTCAACGGCATGCCGATGTGATCATTCTGAGTGGAGATGTTCCGTTGCTCACGGGCAACACACTCCAGGAACTACTCCATCGACATCGGTCGGGCAATGCAGTAGCAACTGTTCTCACAGCGCGGGTGCCAGATCCAACCGGGTACGGACGTATCGTACGGGATGCCGATGGAACGTTGCTTCGCATCGTGGAACACAAGGACGCAACGGAAGAGGAACGGATGATTACCGAGATCAACTCTGGCATCTACGTTGTGTGTGCAGAAGCACTCTACTCATCGCTCGACCGTGTATCGAATGCAAACGCTCAAGGCGAATACTATCTCACCGATATCATTGGCATCCTCCAAGCGAATGGTGAGGTCGTAGATGCATGGTGCGCAACGTCGTGGGAAGAGCTTCACGGCATCAATACAGTTGCCGACCTTGAACACGCCAGCGAATTGCTTCAACAGCGGGGGCAGCAATGATTCAAGCAATCGACCATATAGGCATTGCCGTACGTGATCTCGAAGCGAGCATCACGTTGTACAAGACGATGTTTCAGATTGATACAATGCATCGCGAACAAGTCGCCGAGTTTGGTGTCGACATCGCTTCGTTTTCGCTTAACGGTGTTCGCATCGAACTGACGGCACCTCTCCATGCAGATACGCCGATTGGAAAGTTCCTCGACAAACGCGGCGAAGGAATCCATCATGTTGCCTTTCGCACCGATACCATCTGCGAAGATTTGCAGCATCTTGCCAGCAATGACATTCGCTTGATTCATACCGAACCCCAGAACGGTGCACACGACATGCTCGTCGCATTCCTGCACCCGTCATCAACCGGTGGCGTCTTGATGGAACTCTGCTCGGAGAAACCTTAATGTCACGCCTTACGCTCGTTCGTCACGGTGAATCACAATGGAACCTCGAGAATCGCTTCACGGGATGGGTCGATGTCGACCTCACACCGAAAGGCGAGCGCGAAGCCGCTGCGGCCGGACACATTCTGCGCGGGGTACCTGTAGACGTGCTGTTTACGTCCGTGCTCAAACGTGCGATTCGCACTGCTGATATCGCATGCTCGGAAGCAGGCCTCCACGATGTTCCCGTTCACCGCGATGCTGCACTGAACGAGCGTCACTACGGCGATCTCCAGGGTTTGAACAAAGTGGAAACAGCGGCTACCTTCGGCGATGAGCAGGTGCACGTGTGGCGCAGGTCGTACGATGTGCCACCTCCGAACGGCGAGTCGCTTAGGGACACGCAGGCTCGCGTTGCACCGTACTATCAGACACAGATTGTGCCGCTTTTACGAGCTGGCAAAAACGTGCTGGTCGTTGCACACGGCAATTCTCTTCGTTCCCTCGTCATGTTCGTTGAACATCTCTCACCAGAAGACATTCTCAAGATCGAGATCGCCACGGGCGTTCCGATCACCTATGAACTTGACAAGGACCTTCACGTTGTTTCAAAGACCATTCTTACGCCACCTGTGTCGTAGCATCGTTCTGGTAGGTTCGATCCTCGCGGTAGGAGCGTCAAGCTCCGCGCAACCAGTCTGGATTCCGCCGGTGCTTCGAGCCATGCAGGCCGAGTTAGATCGAACGATCAAGACGCTGGCAACGGCAAAGCCAGCCCCCTATTTTCTGTCCTACGCTGTCACAGAAGTATCCTCGACCGTGATCACGGCATCGATGGGAGCGCTCGATGTTGATGTCACCACATCACGTCGCATGCTGGATATCGACCTGCGTGTCGGCACGCACGAGCTCGATAACACACGCAGCATTCGCGGTGTGGCCTTTGAAATGGGGCGTGGTACACGTGGCGTTGAGATGCCATCGGGCGACGACCAGCTCGCACTCCGTAGCGTGATTTGGTCGGCAACAGATAAGGCATATACTGCAGCTGCCGAGCGCTACGGCAAGGTGCTGACCAATCTTCAGGTGAAGGTGCGGGAGGAAGACTCATCAGCCGACCTCTCACGTGAGCGCGCCTTCGAGTCGATCACACAGCCTCGTCCGTTTGCGTACGACACTGCCATGTGGCGTGATCGCGTGCGCTCGTTGAGCGCGATGTGCGCCAACCAGGAACACATCCTCTCTGGTCGCGTGTCGTTCCAGACAGATCGCCTGGTGAAGTACATTGTGAACTCAGAGGGCACCATGATTCAGCTTTCCGAGCCAATTGTGAAGATGTTTGTCATCATCAAGGCCAAAGCTGACGACGGCATGAGTCTGCCGCTATATGAGAGCTATTCGGCCTACGCCGTAGACCGGTTGCCGTCGAAGGTATCGATGGAGCAGGACGTGCGGAGGCTCATTGATCTTGCCCGCCAGCTGCGCACGGCGCCACTGCTTGAGACCTATACCGGACCCGCCATTTTGTCGGGTCGTAGCGCAGGCGTGTTCTTCCACGAAATCTTTGGTCACCGCGTAGAAGGTCATCGCCAGAAAGACGTCAACTCGAGTCAGACGTTCAAGCCGTTTCTTAACAAGCGCATCTTGCCGTCATTCATCAACGTGGTGTTTGATCCAACGATCACATCGCTGCGCGGCAACGACATCGTCGGTGCGTTTTCATTCGACGATGAAGGCATGCCGGGCAAGCGTGTTGTCGCAGTCGATAGTGGCATCTTCAAGAGCTTCCTGATGTCGCGATCACCGATCGACAGCTTCCCTGTTTCGAACGGACACGGCCGACGTCAACCTGGATTCAAGGCGGTGTCGCGTCAGTCGAACCTCATCGTTGAAGCCTCAACAACAGTGCCATACGACACACTTCGTGCAATGCTTCGTCGCGAGTGCATGCTACAGAACAAAGAGTTCGGCCTGCTTTTCGAAGACATACAAGGCGGCTTTACATTCACAGGACGCACCGTCCCGAACGCGTTTAACGTACAGCCCCTTGTGGTCTACAAAGTATTCGCTGATGGACGAGCCGACGAACTCATTCGCGGCGTCGACCTCATCGGAACGCCATTAACGACGTTCAACAACATTGTTGCTGCAGCAGATGATCTTGGCGTGTTCAACGGAGTATGCGGTGCTGAATCAGGTGGCGTGCCTGTAAGCGCATGCTCTCCAAGCCTGCTTGTGTCGACGATTGAAGTGCAGAAGAAGCAAAAGTCACAGGCCAAACCGCCAATTCTTCCCGATCCAACCGTGCCAGCAGCAGGGAGCCGTCCATGATTCGTCTTCTCGCTCTCGGCGCAGCACTTGCAACGCTTACGGTTTCATCGTTTACACAGCAGCTGCAGCGCGATGATATTTTCGCTGCTATGGAAGCTGAGCTGCAGCGCTCGATGCAGCAGCTATCGTTGGGCGATCTCGCGCGACCATACTACATCGAGTACATCCTCAACATGCGTCGAGCTACAACGGCACATGCTGTTCTTGGCACGATTGAAGATATCGACTCTGGTACGCGCGCAACAATTACAGTGCGCGTTCGCGTTGGCGGTCAGAAATTCGACAACACGAATTTCTTCGATGTCAGCCTTGGATTTTTCGGATCGAGTGACGACGAAGAGAGCTTCAAGAATCGTCTCATTCCATTTGAGCTCTCTGCAGATGTTCTTCGACGTGAGTTATGGCTTGCCACTGATGCCTGCTACAAGCAGGCTGTTGAGATTTACGCAAAGAAAGAGTCGACACTCAAGAATCGCCTTCGTCGCGACACCACGTGGGACTTCTTCCTGATGCCTACCGGTGGAGAGCGTGTCGATGTATCGCCATCACCGCAAATCCGTATCGACGAACTGCGTCAGCGCGTTGAGGGCCTGAGTAGCATCTTCCGCAGCTATCCAGCTATCTATCAATCACGCGTTGGTATGGAGGTGATCCCGAAGGAGACGTTCTTCGTAAACTCCGAGGGTCGCCGCATGCATAAAACCGAGAGTACGGTTGGCATCGAAGTGGTTGCAACAACGCAAGCTGACGATGGGATGCCGCTTGCGCAAACCTATGCTGTGTATGCCACGACGATGGATCACCTCCCTTCGGTCGATTCACTTGAACGGGCGATACGTAGTGTTGCGCAAAGACTCAGCATGCAACGCACTGCACCGATCATTGAACCATATTCAGGACCTGTTCTGTTCGAAGGTCGTGCAGCAGGCGGTATGATCGGACAATTCTTCGCGCCCAATCTTATTGCGCAGCGTCCGCCCCTCTCCGAGGGAGGCTTCTCAACTAATGATCGTTCAATGGCGTTTCAGAACAAGATCGGCGCTCGCGTATTGCCGGAGTTCCTTACAGTTCGCGACCGACCTAGCATGACTCATCATGGATCGCAGTCGGTGTGTGGCGGCTATAGTATCGACGATGAAGCAACGCCTGCACAGGATGTGCTTCTGGTGGAGAACGGATATCTCCGAACACTTCTCTCGTCGAGGATCCCAACAAAGCGCATCAATGCAAGCAACGGACACCTTCGCGGGGGCGGAACGATGTTCAGCGTACTCGACATCAGCTCGCAAGACCGCAAGCATGCGCTCGGTACTGCGGAGCTCAAGAAGCGACTGTTGAAGCTCGTCAGGGATCGCGATCTTCCCTACGGAATCATCGTCCGTACCACGATAGATCAGAACCTCCTCTTTACGGGTATCATCCGACAGCTTGGAAGCGATCTCCCTGTGTCACAAGGTGAAGGCAAGATTGGTCTGCTTGAAGCCTATCGCATCTATCCGGATGGTCGCGAAGAACTTATTCGTGGAGTCGAAGCCGCTGGAGTTTCTGCCGCATCATTCAAAGACATCATTGCGGTATCGAAGACGCAGACCGCCCACTCCTTCCTTGCACCGAGCATCGTGCCATCATTTATCAGTGGCGGGTCTGCCTACGTCCTTTCGAGTGTTATCTCACCAGATCTCCTGTTTGAAGATCTCGAGATTCGTCCGCTCGAAGGCGATATGCCAAAGCCTCCCGTGCTATCGAATCCGAGATAGACCTCGAGTAAGCCCTCGGTAATCACTCGAGGGTGTAGCGAATCCCGACGTATATCATCCGCGAATCAAGCTGTCCCCAGGCAAGTGAGGCATCGAATCGATAGGTGTATGGATCGTCTGCGCCGATGATCGGATCGCGCTGGATCATGTTAAGCGCATTCTCGATGCCGATGTAAACGTCGAATCCTTCGAAGCGCCTCGTGAGCTGCGCGTTCAGTCGCCACATTCCCGGGAACGATGTGGCACGCGTGTCAACGGCCATATTGGTTGCCGTTGTTGGGAATCGTCCTGGACCGTTCCAGGCCAACGTGACGTCGCCCTGCCACTGCATGCCAGGTGTCGTGTATGACACCGTCGTCAAGACGCGTGATCGACTCACGAGCGGACGTTGTTGCATGATGCCACCGTAGGGCGCTTGAACATCAACCCATCGATACGCCATCAGGACGTCAAGTCGCGGCATTGGAGAGAAGAGCAACTGCGCCATAACATTTGTCGAGAAGCTCGTACCGCGCAAGTTTGTCACCCATAGTTCGCGGACTGAGCGGTCGTAGTCAACATAGACTTGATTCGTGAACTGCGTTGAATACACTTCGGCATCAAACGTGAACGGACGTCCGGCAAACTCGAATGACGTCGTTAGCGATGCTCCCACATTCCATGCGTCTTCTGGCAGAAACGTCGGATCCATGATTACTTGCCGCGAGTTAACATAGGAACCAAGATTCTCGACAACTACGTTCGCAACACGCCAGCCACGTCCAGCCGACATACGAAGCGATGTCATGTCGGTGATCGACCACTTCGCATGAGCTCGTGGCACGAGACGTGTACCGTAGAGATTGTGAGCGTCAGCACGAAGGCCCGTGAGAATTGTCAGCGATGCAAACGGCTGCAACGTGAGTTCGGCATATGCGCCCGGCACGTGTTCGACGCGCGAGATCATCTGCGTATCAAGCTGCTCACGAACATCGTCGTAGAGATACGACACACCGGCAACAAGTTTCACGTCCTC
>CAMCXP010000092.1 GCA_945883395.1 Melioribacter roseus P3M-2 | reverse complement strand
TGCAGCTGCACCCGCTGCTGCGGCCAGTGGGATAGGTGCAAGCCCCATATCCGTTTGTGGAGGAGGGAACACCGCATCGCGATGCACAGCATTGCGAATTGCCAGCAGGTCCTTCATCTCCGTACGGAGTTCAGGCTGCGCAGCGAGCTCATCGAAGAGAGGCTGTTCGTGGTGTTGTTCAAGTTCACCATCAAGAAACGCATACAGCGCTTCGTCTGGCTGGAGTGAGCTTAGCGGAAACTCGTTCATAGGCATGTGTACGTTGACCTCGTTCTAGGCTTTGGAGTGGAGATCGGCCAGATATGGTGCGAGAATATCGCGCAGCTTCTTCTTTGCACGAAAGATTCGCACCTTTACCACATCCAGCGACTCGCCAATGATCTCGGCAATTTCGTTGTATGACAATCCATTGTACTCGCGAAGCACAAACGCCTCGCGATAGTCCTCAGGCAGCAACTCAAGCGACGCCTGAATAAGCTGCAAGAGTTCGCGTTGTTCGTAGGGAACATCTCGGTAGGAGAGATGAAAGTCCTCGACCTCCACAAACTGACGCTTTGAACGAGCTCGGTGCGACAGGCACAGATTTCGCGCAATCGTCATGAGGTATGCCGGAAAGTTCTCGATGGCGCGTTGTTGACGTCCCGTCTCCAATACCTTCACGAAGGTCTCTTGTAAGAGGTCCTCAGCGGTCGTGGAGTCGCCGATAATCTTTCGACAATACGTGTAGATACGCTGGCTGTAACGACGGTAGAGGATCGACAACGCAGCTTGTGCCGACGCATCCTCATGCGCCAGTTTAGCGTACAGCTCAAGGTCTGGCGTTTCATCTGCCACGGCCCTTCGCTGATGTTGTGTGATCCCTATTGCCATGATGCCCCTCGAACTACAGAGGTACTGACGAAGAACCTGCCAGCGTGTTACACCTGAAGCCACCAATTGATGGTAATTTTACGAATGGCTTCACTCGAACGACGTGCTTCGGCACGATTGATGGTACGCGCCGACGCGCAGCATTGGAATTCTCCGGACTACCGGGACGGTCTCTATCGCCTGGTGGATCGCGGGGTAGGGGGCGTCGGAGTCTTCCTTGGTGGACTTGAGGAGACGGCCACGATGATTGAGGACCTTCAGCGCCGGGGCGGTCGTCGCCTCGTGATCGCTGGGGACTACGAGTTTGGCCTCCCCATGCGCCTCAGTGGGGGGCTGTCCTTCCCACGCGCCATGGCTCTGGGCAGAACACTTCCTGGAGTCACCGAGCATGTCGCACGGTGCATTGCCAACGAGGCACGCGCTATAGGTGTGCATTGGAATTGGGCTCCGGTAGCCGATATCAATGCCAACCCGCACAACCCGATCGTGAATACGCGCAGCTTTGGTGAAACTGCAGACATCGTTGCACAGCATGCATGCGCGTTTGTCCGGGGCACGCAACGCGTTGGCGTGCTAGCCTGCGCTAAGCACGCTCCAGGCCATGGGGATACCCACGTTGACTCCCACATAGATCTGCCGGTGATTGACCTCGATCGCGCCGTAGCAGAGCAACGCGAGTTTGTGCCATTCCGCGCATGTATCGAAGGGGGCGTTCGGACGCTGATGATGGGGCACATCGTAGTGCCTTTTCTTGATACGGATCTTCCAGCATCCTTGAGCCGCCGCGTTGTAACTGACTTGGTCCGCACCTCCTGGGGCTTCACGGGCCTGATCACGACCGACGCTCTTGATATGGGTGCAATTCGCACACGCTGGTCCAGCGGTGAGGCAGCGCTTCTTGCTCTCAAGGCTGGCGTCGATGTTGTGCTGATGCCGGAAGATCCGCACGCGGCAATAGATGCAGTGATGAACGCCATCGAGTGCGGCGATCTTGATGGTGTCGACCTCGACGCATCGGACGCTCGCTGGGAAGATGCTCGAGCCTTTGTCGGACTTCGCACCGTGTCGGACACGGCATACAGCTCGCGCGAGCCGCTTGCGATCGACCAAGCCACACATGCGATGATTGCCTTGCAGGCAGCCGATGCAGCTATTCGGATTGTAGGAGATAGCGCGTTGATGCCAATTACCCAACATCCGCATGTCGCAGCATTCGCTGTCCTCGATGAATCGGAGGCCGATACTGCAACAACCTGGTTCCAATCACTCGCACAAGCAACCGAACTCAACATCGATATGGGATTTGTCGATGGCACAATCGACGAATCGGATCTTCAATCGCTTGTCGATGGTATCAGTGGTGCCACCTGCGTCGTGTTTGCATTCTTCGGCAAAGCCGTTGCGTGTAAGGGCAAGCTCCCGGGTTTCGACCGCATACCGAGTGTTATGGCGCGTCTCGCCCAGGGTCGACCGAGTATTATTGTGGCCTGTGGCAGCCCGTATGGTATCGACGAGCTTCGCGCCACGATGACGATGTACACGTATTCCGATACGCTTCCGTCCATTGCTGCCAGTGTGATGCGTTTGATTGGTCGATCAGTCCATCAGAATTAGCGTATTTTGCGTGCCAAATCGTGCAAACACAAACGTAATGGTTCGCAAACGCCCGCCGTTACTGTGTTGCAGCCGATCATGAATTACGACCTTGTATCAGGAAAAACTGTGCAGCGTGTACTTGTCACTGGTGGAGCAGGGTTTATCGGCAGCAATCTCGTCCGTATGATGGTCGAGGGCGGCAACCATCATGTGGTGGTGTATGACGCCTTGACGTATGCAGGGAATCTTGCGAACCTTACGGACGTGCTTGACACCGATCGCTGCGTATTTGAACTGGGCAACATCACCGACGGCAGCCGTGTCCGCCAAGTTCTGGCAGATCACAAACCATCTGCAATCATGCATTTGGCAGCCGAGTCACACGTTGATCGATCAATTGCCTCAGCAGCCCCCTTCGTTGAGACAAATGTGAAGGGGACGCTTGTGCTTCTTGAAGCCATGCGCGAACTGCCCGACGCACGATTTGTGCATGTTTCTACGGATGAGGTTTACGGAACGCTCGGACCCAACGACGCGCCGTTTGTCGAAACAACTCCTCTCGATCCGACATCGCCATACGCCGCATCGAAGGCCGCCAGTGATCTGCTTGTGCAGTCCTTTGTACGCACACATGGTCTGGACGCAGTGATTACGCGATGCTCGAACAACTACGGACCCTATCAGTTCCCCGAGAAATTCATCCCATTGATGACACTCAACGCCCTTGAGGGTCGTCCGTTGCCGATCTATGGTGACGGACAGCAAGTGCGTGATTGGCTGCATGTTGACGATCATTGCACGGGAATCCTAGCCGCACTTGAGCGTGGAGTATCGGGTGAGGTCTACAACTTCGGCGGAGATGGCGAGCGCACAAACGCAGCAATGGTCTCGGCCATTCTTGCGCAGACTGGGGCGAGTCCTGACCTCTGCACGTATGTCGCCGATCGGAAAGCACACGACCGCCGGTACGCGATCAACGCCGATAAGGCACATCGTGAACTTGGATGGGCTCCTACACGAAATCTTGATGAAGGCTTGCAGTCGACAATCTCATGGTACACGCACAATCGGACGTGGAGCGATGATGTTCGAAGCGGTGCCTATCGGACGTATTACGAAACGCAGTACAACGCCACATTGTAAACAACGAGGATTACCAGCATGGCGCTACGTCGCGTCGGACGCCCACGTGCAAACGTGAGCTCGTCAGAAAAATCTCTGATGGCGAAGATCTTGGATGGCCGCATGGTTGTGGGCATCGTTGGTTTGGGATACGTTGGCCTGCCGCTAGCACTCGAGTTTGCCAGGAGCGGTATCCGTACGATCGGTGTGGATGTGAGTGCCGAAAAGGTGTCGTCGCTCAATGCTGGAAAGAACTACATCCAAGATCTGGATGACGCAGAGATTCGCCGTGTTGTGAAGACGACCAAGATGCTGTCTGCATCACGCGACTTCAGCGTACTTGCCGAATGCGACGTCATCTTCGTCTGCGTTCCGACGCCGTTCACCGCGAACAAGGATCCGGATATCTCGCACATTGTGTCTGCAACGCAAGAGATTGCTCGTTCGCTGCGGAAGGGCCAGTTAGTCATCCTTAAGAGCACGACGTTCCCTGGAACCACAGAGAAGTACGTCAAGCCAATTCTTGATGCAACGAAGTTCATGTGCGGACGTGACTACTTCTTGGCGTTCTCACCGGAACGCATCGATCCAGGCAATGCAACATGGACGACGCACAACACTCCAGTAGTGGTGGGTGGCGTTACGTCGGCATGTACCGATCTAGCCATTGCTGTAAACCGTCGCATCATTAACGAAGTCGTTCCCGTAAGCTCACCATCGGTAGCCGAGATGGAGAAGCTCCTCGAGAACATCTTCCGCAGTGTAAACATTGCTCTCGTCAATGAACTCGCGCAATTGTGTGATCGTATCGGTGTGAACATCTGGGAAGTCGTTGATGCCGCTAAGACAAAGCCGTTTGGCTTTATGCCATTCTACCCGGGGCCAGGCATTGGTGGACACTGCATTCTGATCGATCCGTATTACTTGTCGTGGGCGGCACGGGAAGTGGACTTTGTGACGAACTTCATTACGCTCGCAGCTGAAGTCAATGAATCGATGCCGTTCTACGTGCGCTCAATGATCGAACGTGAGATCGCCCGTCAACCGGTGACGATGAAATCAGCGAAAGTGCTTCTGCTTGGTATGGCCTTTAAGAAGGACGTGGATGATCTGCGACATTCACCGGCGCTTAAGGTAGCGGAGTTGCTTCATGAGGGTGGAATCGAGAACATCAGTTACTTCGATCCGTACATCCCATCGGTGGATGTTCATGGCAAAACGCTGACGTCGAAGAAGACACTCACGCCAGCATTCATCAAACGCCACGATGTGGTCGTTATTACGACCGATCACAGCACGTTTGATGTTGAGATGATTGTCGCCAACGCAACAGTTGTGATCGATACGCGCAATGCAACGAAGAACGTCCGCGGTCCGAAAAAGAACGTCGTGCTCCTAGGAGACGGCAAGTGAATCGCATCATCTCTGTTGTTGGTGCGCGACCGAATTTCATGAAGGTTGCACCAATTCACCGTGCCTTCGGGAGCTATGCCGAATCATGGTCGCATAGCATTGTACACACAGGACAGCATTATGATGCTGCGATGTCGGATGCCTTTTTCTCTGATCTCGACATGCCACACCCGGCGTACTTCCTCGGCGTTGGAAGCGGCTCGCATGCTGAACAGACAGCACGTGTGATGACAGGATTCGAGCAGGTATGCAAAGAAGCACAGCCGGATTACGTGATTGTTGTTGGTGATGTTAACAGCACAATTGCCTGCGCGCTTGTGAGCGTCAAACTCGGTATCCGCACAGCACATGTTGAAGCTGGTCTGCGATCGGGTGATCGCTCGATGCCCGAGGAGATTAACCGTCTTGCTACCGATGCTATTGTTGACGACCTGTTCGTGACCGAAGAAAGTGGACGTCTGCATTTGCTCCGAGAGGGAGTTGATCCATCACGCATCCATTTCGTTGGAAACACGATGATCGACTCGCTGCACTATGCATTGCCAAAGACAGCCACGTGTACCATCGTCCAAGGGCTCGGATTCACGTCTGGTGGCTATATGCTCGTGACCATGCACAGACCAAGTAATGTCGACTCGCCGGAGCAACTCGCGATGCTGATGGAGGTCGTGGCGCGTGTTTCAAGCGATCTGCCGGTGGTGTTTCCCGTTCATCCTCGTACACGCAAGAACATCGCCGAGTTTGGCATTACCGTGCCTTCCTCGGTGATTCTTCTTGATCCCGTGGGCTATGTGGAGTTTCTCGCCCTGATGAAATCAGCGGCGATGGTCCTTACCGACTCTGGTGGCATACAAGAGGAGACAACCGCTCTGGGCGTGCCGTGTATCACCTCTCGCACCACAACGGAACGTCCGGTAACGGTCGAATGCGGAACCAATATTCTCGTAGAGCCAACCAGCGAGGCGATTCGTACTGCGGTGGCACGTGTTCGCCGCGGAGATGGTCCGAAAGGCATGATCCCACCGCTGTGGGATGGCAAGGCAGCTGAGCGCATTGCAGCCATCATCACCAGACACTATTCGTAACTTTGGCGCGTCGGCCAACACTTCTTCAATCTCGTGAGTTTGGATGTTTCGTTCACAGCGTTTTGCTCGACTGATCGTTGTTATCGCGTGCGCCTTAGCACCCTGTGTGCTTTTGGCACAGGGAAGCGGAAGCGGACTCGACCTCGATCGCCTGTCATCAGCGACGAAGGCACAAGGCAGCTTGTCATCGCTGCTCACGGCTGAACAATTCCCGACGGACGATGTCGTGGATCCTACGGTCTTTATGCTGGGCCCCGGTGATATCATTGCATACCAGACCACCGGTATAGACTTCATGGAGAAGATGACGGTAGTCAGTCCAGAAAATACCATCATGCTCGAGCGTATTGGTGTGGTGAATGTAGCCGGGAAGACTCTGCAGCAACTCCGAGATACGCTCTCATCAATAATGAAGCTCCGATCAGCGACGGTGGACATCTTCGTTACACTCCGCCGCGCACGATTGGTGTTTGTGACGCTGAAGGGGAACGTGACCTATCCTGGCACGTATGCCGTACCTGCATCAATGCGCGTGTCGACCTTTCTTACCGTGATGCGTCAGCCGTGGCTCCTTAGTAAGGATGGCGGGCTCTCCGAAATGGCAAAGGGAACAGGACTGAACGTTATACCTACGAAAGCACAAGAGCTAACCAGGTCGACGGTCACTACGTTGGGTCCGTTCGCATCACGCAACGTTGCCGTTCGACATCGTCGTGGTTCACAAATCGCAGACATCCCATTGTCGCGTGTCAATGGGTACTCGCATCTCGACCCACACGTGCGTGAGAGTGATGAAATCGAAGTGCCATACGAGGATCATACGTTTGCTACGGTTTCGATCTCTGGTGCCGTTGTGTCCCCAACGACGCTTGCCTATAAGCAGGGCGATCGTGTGTCGCTGCTATTGGCTGCCGCGGGCGGTCCTACGTCCGACGCAGATCTTTCGCGTGTCTATGTGATTCATTCAACTGGCGGTGGGAAGCAACGACTGACAGTAACACCATCGTTTGAGGTGGACGGACAGGATCTCGAACTTCAGCCGGGGAGCACAATCATTGTTGAACGTCGCGTGGAAACCGGAGCGCCGGCATCTCAGGGTGTTGTGCAGGTGTATGGCGAAGTCGCATCACCTGGAGCTGTGGTTATCAAACCGGGCATAACACGGTTAAGTGAAGTGATCTCTGTATCTGGTGGTGTGCTTCCACAAGCATCTCTCGCATTATCCTACATCGTGCGCCCAGAGCGTGGTGCGATTACACCAGTACAGCAACGAGATGATGCGTTCCGCACATTTCAATATTCCGATCTCAAGCTCGAAGACACAACACGCTATCACATCGATCAGAAGTATCGCCTGCCGTATGTGTCCTGCGACATGGCAGTTGCGCTTCGCGATTCAGCGTCTGCCGACAACATTGTGTTGCAGACAGGGGATATTGTTGTTGTGCAGCCGACGCCAGACCGCATCTACGTTTATGGTCAGGTCTCGCGTCCGGGTTACGTGCCATTTGTTTCGAACAAGCGTCTCGCATGGTATGTCGCACGTGCTGGTGGCTATGCCGCAGGCGCTCGCGACGATCGCGCTCGCATTATCAAGGGCAAGTCAAAGGTCTGGGTTGAAGATGACGACACGGTCTTCGTCGAACCTGGAGACGAAGTATACGTGCCGCGTCCACCAGATATTCCTGTTGGAACCGAGCTCCAGACCTATGCAATCATCGCGAGCATTGCCTCGAGCGTAGTTGCTTTAACGGCAACACTGATCGCTGTTTTGCGATAGGCGCAAACGTGTCATCACTTCAGGGAAATGTCGCGCGACGTGTTGTGTCTGGCAGCCTCTGGATGATTGGCTCCCAGGCACTCGTGCTTGTGCTGATGTTCATTGCTCAGAGAGAGATCCTTTCGTCGT
>CAMCXP010000091.1 GCA_945883395.1 Melioribacter roseus P3M-2 | reverse complement strand
CACCGTCTGTGCTCCAACGCACTGCAGGAGTCCTGGCTCGGCATATGTCCGTCGTGCATCTTGGTATGCGGTTAGTAACAAGCGTCTGGCGAAGCTATGGTTCGTACCACGCGGTAGCCCGAAGGCGGCAGAGTGAACCGCATGTTCTGTACGTGCAGACCTGTCCGAGTCGCTGGTTTGGAGGTCGACCCGACCGCGAGGCTCTCGGTGATGTGGTACTGACGCTTTCTGAGCGCGCTGGACTTCGTATCCAGGTTATCACAGGGACCAGCTGCTGTGGTCAGCCGTTTGCGTCTAAGGGGCTAGCACTAGCAGCATCATCGGCACAGGAGGAACTCCTTGAACGCATCGAAGCAATTGTGCGAAAGCGCGACATGCCCGTGCTGTTCGATGCCTCAACGTGTGCAGCTGCAGTCGTGGATGCATGTCGTCATAGAGGCATCCGTGTGCTTGATCAAACAGCATATGCAGAACTCGTTCTAGAGCGAATACCTGTTAGGAATCGTCGGACGTCTGTAGCCCTGCATCCTGGCTGTGGGAGTGCGAAACTTGGGACAACAGATGCCTTTGTTCGGATCGCAGAACAATGTGCGATCTCGACCTATCTCCCGTCAGATTCAGGCTGTTGCGGCATGGGCGGCGACAGGGGAATCTTGCATCCAGGTATTGTCCGCCAAGCAACCGCTGCCGCAAAACAACACCTACCGCCAACTGTCCGATTAGGCGTATCGGCCAACGCCTTGTGTGAAGGTGCACTTCGCAAGAGCATGGGCATTCAGTACGTTTCACTCCTGCATCTTGTCGAGGAAGTTACGCGCGCCTAACGGAATGTCTGCCCCTTCCACACTACATCACGACGAAGCGTAAGAAATGGCAGGATAAGTTCCAGACCAAGCAATACCAGTAGAGATGGTCCGATTGCCGGGAGAATATCACGCTTGCGAAGGGTTAGTGCAGAGATAGCGATCAGAACTCCATCTCCGACAATACGCAGGGCCGCAAGGATAGCAACCCAGATCCAGGCCGACGTGGCGATAGCCAGAACGATTCCTAGCCATACGCTGGCACTGCTCACGACAAATGCCACAGCCTTCCAACCAAGTGCAATGCCGCCGCGAACCCAGCGGTGTTTCTGCTTGACGTACTCACCAAACGTTGTGCACGGAAGTGTCTCGACTGTTGCATGCTGATTGCAGAGATAACGAATACCATATCCAGCAGCAGCCATGGCTTGTAGCAGCGCGAGATCCTCTGTGAGACTAAACGGAATCGAGCGATAGCCTCCGATCTCCACCATCGCGCTGCGACGCAAAGCCATATTATTGCCGAAGCATCCCAATGGTGTCCGATTGTTCAAACCTGCTCTGGCCATTGTGTGCGTATAGAGCCATTCAACGTCTTGGATCGTTGCAAACGCCCCATCGCGACGGATCGTTGTGAAGCCACAGACCATTCCGATCGACGGATCTGCAAACGGCGCACACATTGCATCCACCCATGTAGCGTCAACGGTGCAGTCTGCATCGGTAAGAAGAACGATCTCGCCTGATGCATGATCGATCCCGCACTGCAGCGCTCCAGGCTTTCCTTGAAGATTGCGATCTGCCGACACAGCGGTACGATGAAGGGGGCGAATTCGAGTATCAGCAGCCGCGAGCGAATCAATCACAGAACCGGTAGTGTCGGTGCTTCGATCGTTCACAATGATGATTTCTGCAGTAGGCAGCCCACCAAGAGCTGTCTGCACAGATGCTATGCACCGTGAGATTGTTGCCTCTTCGTTTCGAGCTGGTATCAGAACGCTCACCGTCGGCGTTGATACAATGGGTGATTGGACTCCACCCGAACGTGCTTGGCCAACGAGAAAGTACACAAGACGCAGGGCATAGATGCCACTTGCGCAGGCAAGAATTACATGTAGTGAAGCATCGCTCATTGGACGTGCAAGTTAGCCCTTACTAGATTTGTACACTATTACGAAACATTCATCAAACATCATCGTCTACGGGCGATTGGCTACTGAACGATTATCTATGACCTCATCGCGCCGCGTCGACCTGATCAATGATCCTATAGGTCCGTCACTTCGACGATTTGCTACGCCATTGGCCTTTAGCTTCATTGTGAACATGGTGTACTCGTTGATCGATCGATTCTACGTATCGCGCCTGGGTGATGCTGCTATCGCAGCGATTGGCTCGAGTGATCAGATCGTGTTCCTCTTGTTTACCCTCGTCAGTGGGTTTGCTGTTGGAAGTGGAGTTATCGTGGCGCGACGATTCGGTGAAGGCGATCGCGTCGGAGCATCACGCACAGGCACACAGGCGCTTGTTGGTATGGCTATCACGGCAGTTCTCGTCAGTGCAGTGATGTACGCACTGCTACCAGTGATACCGACAGTCATGCAAATGGATACAACGGTCGAGACACTCAGCATGGAGTATCTGAGCATGCTCTTGATCGGGTTCACATTCAACCTGATGAATTTCCAAATGTTCAGCATTGTGCGGTCAACCGGCAATGCAGTGTTTCCGATGACAGTGCTGGTGATAACGGTTGCACTCAATGCCCTGATTGCACCGTTCCTCATTTTCGGGATTGGGCCATTTCCTGAGCTTGGTATGCGTGGAGCTGGTCTGGCAACGGCACTCTCACAGATGAGCGGAACGGCGATTGCGCTCACGGCGCTCGTGCGTGGATGGACGAACATCAATCTGGATTTTACACAGTTCCGCCTCGATATTGGGCTGTTACGCCGCGTTGCAAAACAGGGGCTTCCAGCCTCGTTGCAGATGCTTTCGGTCTCGCTCAATCGTGCCGCGATTTTTGCGATTGTAGCAGGATTCGGTACCAATGTAACAGCAGCGTACACGCTTGGACTGAACATTGATATGATGGTGTTTATGTGTGTGTTCGCTATGGGCATAGCCGTGGAGACAGCAACGGGACAGAATCTAGGAGCACGGCAACCGGAGCGTGTACGGATGATTCATCGAAGTGCAATCACGCAGATCGGGATCCTGATGCTGCTCTTGGCTGTCGTAGTGTGGTTGTGTGGAACCGAGTTCGTCAAACTGTACTCGCAACAGCCGGAAACAATCGCCGAAGCAACGCAGTATCTCAATATCACTGTCATTGGATATGTCTTCTTCTCGACAGGCCTCCTGACGGTGCGCGTGCTGTCTGGTGCGGGAGCAGCGCTACTTGCAATGTCCATCACGGCAGGAAGTCTGCTTGGTATTCAGCTTCCTCTGGCACTGATTCTCAGCTATGGGCTCTCGATGGGTCCGTTGGGAGTCTGGATAGCCATTGCTATCGGATACGCCATCTTCACATTGGTAGCCCTTGTGATCTTCCGTAGAAACCGCTGGAAGGCCGTTCATGTGTAACCGATTGCGTCAACGACGATTAAACCGGGTGAACGGTCCATGCGTCGAATCCGCGTTTGTTGTTACACCGTTTACTCAGTGACCACGATCACGTGCATACAGTCAACCTCACCATGGAATCCGATCTCCAGATACTCGATGAATACCGGTCTGGGGATCGCGAACTCGCGAGTTCAGCGTTCGTCCGGAAGCATCAGCGGTTCGTCTACGGAATCACGCGTCGCTACATACGCGACCATGATGAGGCGCAAGATGCTGTCCAAGAAGTGATGATTCGTGCTCTGAGCGGGCTGTTGACATTCAAACAGCAAAGTTCCATGCAGACATGGCTCTATCGAATCACGGTCAATGAATGTACGTCTGTGCTGCGCCGAGCAAAGGTTCGGTCGTTCTTCATGATCGGCAATGACGTTGAGCAACACCATGCACGTGATCACGAATCACGAACCGACCATCGTGTGCAGCAATCGGATCTTGATACATTCCTCGACAACGTTCTTGGTACACTTCCTGACCGGCAGCGCGAGGCATTCTGCATGCGGTACATCGATGAACTCTCCTATGCAGAGATGAGTGAAATCACGGGAACGTCCGAGGGGGCGCTAAAGGCTAATTACCATTGGGCAGTCAAGAAAATCGCCGAAGCGATGAAGTCGAGTGAGTATCGTCCTTCCTATCTAGAACCATCATCCGAAGACACGCATGAGTAAGCATTATTCACCATCTCGACATGACGTTGACGACGAGCTACGTGAGATACTCGGGGACGACGCCGATCAGCTCGTCGCTGATCGGCAACACCTGCGACGTCAGCTTGATGCCAATGCATTTGCCCAGCGGTCAGTGCGTGCGGACCGTCGTGCATGGTACGAGCGACCATTTGTATGGTTTGCCGGAGCCGGTGGGGCCGTTGCAGCAGTTCTGCTCGTCATCACATTGTCGGGTGGTACCGTCACGCAGCAGCAGACAGAGGCGCAAGCTGTTCTACAGGTGCAATCAGAACGTACAGATATAGACGTGTTGATTACGGAGACGCTTGCAAGTGTTGATGATGTGTGGGAGCAAGGTGAGGTTGATATTGATCGCCTTATCAGCGAGCGTTCCACAAAGTAGACGTCAGATCATCAGTCCAACGACGCAGGCCGTGAGAAGATTCGCTAAAGCACCAATGCACATTGCTTTGAATCCCAGCCGAGCAACTTCTGCACGCCGATCTGGGGCCATCATTCCATAGCCGCCGATTTGGATGCCAATGGACATGATGTTGGCAAAACCGCAAAGGGCAATCGTCGCCAGGCGCACAGTGCGATCGCTTAACGTCCCTTCGGCGACCATTGTTGCAAGACGATCATACGCGATGAATTCCGTCAGAGCAATCTTTGTTCCAAGCAGTGACGAAAATGCAGAAGCCTCACTAGTTGGAATTCCTGTGAGCCATGCAAATGGCAAGAACAACCACCCAAGAACAACTTCGATCGACGACGGAAACCACGGCATGCCTGCATCGGCAAACGCTGTCGATCCAATCCCCAAGAGAGCATCGAGGAAGGCCACGATTGCCTTAAACGCAATAAGAACAACGACAACATTGAGCGCAAGCTTGGCACCATCGAGCGCTCCATGAGTGACTGCGTCGAGTACATTACCCGCTGGTATCACAGGGTCTAGATTCTCAACTTCAAGATCACGTTCATCGGGATGTCGAGGTTGCGCAACTTTTGCAAGTACCAGTGCAGCCGGTGCTGCAAGAATCGAGGCAATCATGAGGTCGGTAGCGTTGATACCACGCGCCACATACACACCCATGGTGGAGCCTGCGATGGTAGCGAAACCACCGACCATCATGGCGAAGAGCTCAGACGTAGAAATATGCGGAATGTAGTGGCGAACCAGCAGCGGCGACTCGGTTTGCCCGAGGAAGATCTCGCCAACGGCGTTGATTGACTCGATCGGAGAAGTCTTCATGGTTCGTTCAAGTAACCGAGCAGACCAACGAACAACACGCTGCATGATGCCATAGTGATACAGCACGCTCGTGCATGCTGAGAAGAACACGACGACCGACAGAATCGTGAGTGCAAACTGGAAACCGACAACGCCTTGTCCCTTTGGCAATGGAAGATCACCAAAGAGAAATGCCGCCCCGTCTTGCGCAAAGCCGAGGAACCATGTTACTCCATCACCGAAATGCTGGAACGCAGCCACGCCCGGTGGAACGACAACCATGACGACCGCCAAGAACAGCTGCAGTAGTAGTCCAATCGCAACAGTACGCCAGGGGATATCCTTTCGAGAGGAAGACCATAGTATGGCGAGAGCTAGGATTACAATGATGCCAAGACCAGAGGTAAGTTGCTGCATGAGACCTCGAAGGTTAGCGCTCGGTATCGATTAACACGTTGCTTTCGCCAAAGGTCGAACACAAGAAGGCTGTTGTCTCTTTGGATGTCTTGATCTTCATGGTCGTCAGGTATTGTCGTCGTCCATCGGGATGCATAACTACGAACGAGATACTGTTGTCTGCATCCCTTGTATTGCAGCGATCCTTGAGCTCGCGTAGATGATCATCTGTAACCCTATCGGGGCGGATGCAGATTACGTACCCCTTAGAGAACTTCTTCTCAGCCTGCTCGAGAGTAAGAACCTCATCGACAATGATTTTTGCAGCATCTCCGTTTATCTCGCATTTGCCGATCACAACGATTACTGTATCGGGACGAAGTAGTTCGGCGAATTGCTTATAGGCATCGCTCCAGAGAAGTGCTTCTGCACTTCCATTGTACTGCTCGAGTTTAAGGATGGCGAACGTATTCTCACGTCGATCAAGCTTTGTCCGCACGTCACTTATGAGTCCGCACATACGAACAGTCTTACCATTCAATTCAGGATCGAGGCGTGCAAGAGATAGTGTACTGAATGACTGCACGGCCAGCGCATACTCTTGCAGAGGATGACCGGAGATGTAGAAGTTGAGATACTCACGTTCCTTCTTGAGGCGGTCACGCTCAGGCCATGGCTCGACGGGTGGTAGCGAAGGCTCCTTGGGTTTTTCGATCTCTTGTGAACCGAACAGACCTCCGTTGCTCGAAAGCACGTCGTCCTGAACTTGTGACGCGTAATGTAACGCCGTATCAATGACGGAAAACAGCTGTGACCGATGCCCCGTGTTCAGTGAATCAAACGCACCCGTGCACACGAGTGCTTCAAGGACGCGACGATTCACAACCTTCTTTTCAACGCGAGCGGAAAAGTCAAAGATCGACGTGAATGGTTGTTCCTGCCGCGCGTCAACAATGGCGTGAACAGCGCTAATGCCGACCGTCTTGATACCTGCCATCCCGAAAAAGATCACGTTCTTATCCGCAACGAATGTGGCCGTAGAGCGGTTGACATCTGGTGGTAGCACCGTGATCGAGAAACGTCGTGCCTCGTCGATAAGCCGAACAATCTTGTCCTGATCGTTGAGTTCGGCCGTCATGTTGGCTGCAAGGAATTCAGCAGGATAGTGCGTCTTGAGCCACGCGGTCTGGAAGGCGAGATACGAGTATGCAGCAGAGTGCGATTTGTTGAAGCCATAGGCAGCAAACTTCTGAATCAAATCAAAGATCTCTGATGCCGTATCATCATGTATTCCCGAATGTCCTAGTGCTCCATCGACGAACTTGGACCGCTGCTCAGCCATCGATTTCTCGTCCTTCTTACCCATTGCGCGACGCATCACGTCGGACTGTGCGAGCGTAAACCCGGCGAGGGTCTGCACGAGCTGCATTACTTGTTCTTGGTAGACGATGATACCATAGGTCTTTTCGAGAATCGGACCCATGATTGGATGTATGTACTCGATTGGCTTTCGGCCGTGCTTGCGATCAATGAAGTCCGGGATATTACCCATTGGTCCTGGACGGTAGAGCGCATTCATGGCGATAAGATCTTCCAGCACGGTTGGCTTGAGTTCCCGGAGTGCCTTTTGCATTGGTTCCGATTCGAACTGAAACACGGCAAGCGTCTGGCCACGAGAGAACAGCTCGTAGGTAGCTGAATCGTTAAAGTCGATGGTGTCGATATCAATATCGACATCGTGGTTGCGTTTGATCTGATGCAACGTCTCATCGATAATGCTTAATGTCCGAAGTCCAAGGAAGTCCATCTTGAGAAGACCCGCTTCTTCAAGATCCTTCATATTGTACTGTGTCGCAGGCTCTGTGGTGGGAGTCTTGTACACAGGAACGTAGTCGCTGATTGGTCCCGGTGCAATCACCACTCCGGCAGCATGCAGCGATGCGTTTCGCGCAAAGCCCTCGAGCGTCATAGCGTAGGTAAGCATGTCCTTTATACGCTGATCGTCTGAGGTCTTAAGCCACTTCAGTTCGGGAAGTTCAATTGCATCTTTGAGTGCATGTACCTTGCCGAGAACTACCGGAATCTTATCTGTTATGCTGTTGATCGTTGCCAGATCAATGCCCATGACGCGTCCAACGTCTTTGAGAACTGCCCGCGACGAAAGTGTTCCGAAGGTAATGATCTGTGCAACGGAGTCTGCGCCGTACTTCTCCTTCACGTACTCGATCACGCGTTCGCGCTTATCATCGGAAAAGTCGACGTCGATATCGGGCATCGAAACGCGATC
>CAMCXP010000090.1 GCA_945883395.1 Melioribacter roseus P3M-2 | reverse complement strand
AGTCAACTACCGATACAACGGTGTTGACTGTTTAGGAATGACCAGATCCCGCAGTTGTTGCGCCGAAGCGCCGAAACGGAGGAAGAAGCCTTGATTGACGCCAAGCGGGACCCAGTTCAGGGAGAGGTACCAACAGTGAAGTCGTTTTGTGATGTCGATTATTGGCGAGTTGATCTGTCCACGGATCACATCGATACTCCCAACAGCGTTCACGTCAAGCGTTTGCGTGATCGACATGGAACCACGAAATGATATGTACATCGACTGTACGGTGAGATCCGGATTGGGTTGAGAATACGAATACACCGCCTGGAGCGAGAGTTCCCACGGGATTGTCACAGGCGTCCATCCGGGAGTCCTCTCGCCAAACAAGTCGACGTCGTCACGCTGGTAGTTCACACGGCGATCGAAGCGAGAAGCTAAGTCAGAAGATTCATCCGCAGTACTGTCTCGCTCTTGCTGTGTCCGCGGGGCAAACGACATACCCTGTGAGCTAAACCGCGTGCCGGCTTGTACCGTTAGCGACGTCAGCCTTGCCAGCCCCTTCCCATTTGCTAGCAAGCTTGTTCCGATATCCGTCCAACGTGACCTGCCAGTAGCTGGATCAACAATACGTGCCTGATCATATGGCGAGACGACGCCATTCACGTTGAACTCCAGCGCATCAAGAACAGGCGTGCGCAGATTAAACGATAGGGGAGCTAGTTGAAGCGAGTCTGCCGCAAGGTTGTACGAAGTTGATACGTTGAGCGTAAACAATTCGATTGAACGCTCTGAGGTGTCGCTGTCCTTAACCTTGATTGCAACACGATTCAGGAAGGAACCCGTAACGAGGAACTGTTGCTGCCGACTTGCCAATGCACCTGCCTGCCCGAATCGTCCGTACTGTACGCGCTGTCCGGTAACTGGGCTTACATACGACCCTACAAATCCATGCGATGGATCTGATTGATCCGGCACGTAGGCCAGCCCGATTGACGGCTGGAACGTATGTCGTATAGATTGCCAACCGAGAATTCGTGGATGTGCTAAGCCGTACAAGAACGTACTCGCCGATACACCGACACCATAGGTGTACTCACGAAAGAACCCGGATTCACGCGATCGCCGAATAGTAGAATCCGTTGGATCAACGCTTTCGGTAAAGCGCTGGAAATACCAATTCTCGGAATACGAAATCGATGGGGCCAGAAGGATGTTACCGAGGCGTGGCGTAACCGTCAGAGAGGGACGGTGTTCGATGGCTGAACGCTCATCGGTTAGAAATGCGCCTGTATCAAGAGTCCTTGTCGACGAGTGAAAATATCTCGCTGTCGACCGATAGGAGAACTGTAGGTCACGCAGCCAGTGGTCGCCAGAAATTAGACCTCGCAAGGGCTGTACCTGTGGTATTGCAAACGTGGCAAACGGATTTTGCGTGACGGAGCCATTGATCATATTCTGGTCACGTGTATATCCGACGTTGAGCGTCATGCCGTTGTACAACGTGCGCTGATACGAAGCATTCGAGCGCGCATTCTGCCGCACACGATCGATCGGATTGAGCGAGGTATTCTGAAAGAAGCCTTGCGACGTAAAAAACAGATCGACGACGGCGCTCTCGTTGGGTCGAAACTGCTGCTGGTGCGTGAGCGTTACACCAATATTAGTGGCATATGGATCTCGCACATTGAAGCGGCTGTACCCGAGTGTCACCTGTGCTCGGCCAGAGAATCGATCGCGCAACGAATACTGCGTTCTGCTGTAAAGCGTAAGACCACCCTTGGTTGTGATGTCGGCCGATAGTTCCGTATCGACATAATCGCTCAGTGCGAAGTAATAGCCGAGGTTCTGGAGAACAACTCCACGGTCAGACGTCATCAATGGTGTTGGTAGGATGAGTCCTGATCGACGCCCACGTTCCATGCTAACGAAGATGCCAAAGGGAAGCGCGAATACAGGAACATCCTCGACATACCATACGGCTGGGTCGAGAAAGATCTTGTCGTTCAACAGGACTTTCATCTTTGAGGCTTTGAAGTAAAAGTGTGGATGAGGCGCGTCACATGTCGTAAAACATCCATCCTCGACATAGGCAGTTGTCTCTCCTACGCGTTTGATCGACGACCCGTAATAGAAGCCGCCTTCTACATTCGTTTCGCCATACACCACACGTCCACGGCGGGAATCAAAGCTATACTGCATCTCCCGTCCGGCAAACTCTTCGCCATTATCCCGAAACATCGGGAAACCTCGGAGACGTCCGGAAGAATCAGTTGCACCCTGCGCCTGCATCATGCGGGTGGTGAAATCGAGCACAATGACTTCAGCTTCCAGCTCCTGCGTACGGTACTTCACCTCCGACGCTCCACGGAGTCGAAGCTGACGTTTGCCAAGCGTGAAATGTGCGCTGTCCTTTGCGGAGAAGGCGACGATTGTATCTATGCCATTCATCGTGCGTGTTGTGTCTTGCCCTTGCCCTGATATGGCGAGGAAGCACAGAACCACACACACGATAATCCACTTCATCGATCGTACACACGCCGCGTGAACGATGAGGGTGCCTCTGGCATCGCAATCGCGGCAGTTGTGATGCTTGGCGCAACAGCATCATATCGGAATCGTACAGCTTGCGTCTTGTCGTTGAGATCAACATCGACTGCATACGCAACGTTGACCGACGCGACAGCGCGGATATCACCAAGAACAAGATTCAAGAGTGTTGCACCCTGACGGTCCTTCCGCTGATACTGGGTCAAGATCGATGCCATAGTATCAACCAGTGCATACTCTGTTGTTGACGAATCGCGCGAAACGAACAGAACCTTCGTATCACTTCGTGGTGCGCCACGTTGAAAACGATTGAGATCTCCAGGCAATGAGCCACGCATGAAAGCTCGAATATCAGTCAGCGTAAGTGGAATAGGCGAAACGGAAGCTACAGACTTGGCATCAGGGTGGCCAACAAGAACTTCTCGGCTGAGGTAATTCACGACAACAAATGTGTCTGCCGTGGCGTACATAACGCCCGCCATCATGCCAAATGGACCCTGAACCGTTACCGATATCGTATCACCAGAAGTTTGCGCACTGAACGGCAGATTGCCGATCGTCATCTGACCGTCGAGCGAAAGCGTTCCCTCGATTGTCGAACGTGGGAATACGTGTCCTAGGCGCGCCAGAGCCGAGCCATTCGAATCACGTTCGGGCCGTGCGGCATGTTCGATGCCGTAAACAACGCCTGAGACCAAGCACAGGAGGAGGATTGTCGTAATTTGTAAGCGCATAGTGTCCTGATTCATTGCAAATATCCAACATCGGCCGCGAACGATCGTCCTTACGGAACGATTTCAGCATCCGCGCTGTTGTCACACGTCATTAATCAAGCTGCACTCCGATGATCTACGTCACACGCAAAAGCACATTTTCTGCCGCGCACCGCCTGTACAATCCGACCTTCACGGACGAACGGAACGACGCGGTATTTGACAAATGCAACAATCTCTATGGACACGGACACAATTATGTGCTCGAGGTCACGGTCAAGGGGCTACCAGACCCCGAGACAGGGTACGTCATCGACCTGAAGGAACTCAAGGATATCCTTGAGGACGCCATCATTCAAAAGGTCGATCACAAGCACCTGAACCACGATGTTGAATTCCTGCACGGCATCATTCCGACTGTTGAGAACCTCTGCGTAGTCTTCTGGGATCAGCTGCGTAATAGGCTTCCCAGCGGTGAACTGCATCGAATTCGTGTGTATGAATCAGACCAGAATGTCGCCGATTATTACGGTGAACCAGTGTCGATCCCTCGGTATGTCATCGGCGCATCGATACACGGTGAAGGAATCTCAGCATGAAGTCCTCGAACGAGCCACAGCGATCATCACTCGTTGATCTCGATGATGAGGAGCTCGAGCGTCAGTTGCTTCGGCACGGCAGTCTGTACCCGACGGTCAGCCGGAGCGGTCATCGTCTGTTCGACGCGAACGGTAACATGGCCGTGAGCCAAGAAGAGCGCGAACAGATGGTCGAGCAGGTAGAGACAAAGTTTGCAGAGATATTCGAGATCCTGCGAATCGATCGAAATGATCCAAACAGCACCGATACGCCGTTCCGACTAGCTCGGATGTGGATTAATGAACTCCTCGATGGGCGCTACTCAGCTCCTCCGAAGATTACCGTGTTCCCGAATCGCAAGGGCGTTGACGAACTCGTGATCTCGAAGGGTATCAAGATTATGAGCGTGTGTTCGCATCACTGGCAGCCAATCTCCGGTGTGTGTGCTATTGGGTATGTTCCGCGCGATAAGGTGATCGGCATTTCGAAGTTTACGCGCATCGTCGAATGGTTTAGCCGTCGAGGCCAGATACAAGAAGAGCTGGGGGAACAAATCGCTGATTTCCTGATCGAGCTTCTCGATCCCATAGCCCTTGGCGTTGTTGTTAACTCGAGGCACTACTGCATGATCGCTCGTGGAGTTGAAGCACATGATTCAAGCACAATGATCACTTCTGTGATGCGCGGTGAGTTGTCGTCAAATCAAGCGCTTCGCAACGAATTCCTTCGTCTCATCGGCGAGTGGTAGGTTTGTGGCGATATGACGCCACATTTTGAAATAGCGCGTTGGAAGATTGGCCACCTCGTCGTTGGTGTCGACGAGGCAGGGCGCGGTGCGCTTGCAGGCCCCGTTGCCGCAGCCGCTGTTGTGTTTCCTGCGTACGGCATTCCTGAGGGGCTCAACGATTCCAAGACGTTAACAGCCACGCAGAGGAATACAGCAGCTGCTCACATCACCGAGGCTGCACTTGCTTGGTCTGTGGCACTCGTGCATCACGACCGCATAGATGAAATCAATATTCTACAAGCAACATTCGATGCAATGCACGCTGCCATTGATGATGTAACATCACAGCTCAGTGGTTCTCACGCGCTCGAGTTACTCATCGATGGTAATCGGTTCCGTCCTCATGTGCTGCCTTCTACGACGATCATACGTGGTGACGCGATCTGTCCTTCAATTGCCGCCGCTTCGATAGTTGCAAAAACCACCCGTGATCAGTGGATGTTGAACGTCGATCGCTTGTATCCATTCTATGGTTTCGCAGGACATAAGGGCTACGCCACAAAGATCCACCGCGCATCAATCATCAGCTTTGGACCGTGTCCCATTCATCGTATGACATTCTTGCATACGATTCTCGGACAGCCACAGCGCAGAGCGACGCATGCCTAGCTCATTGTCGACGACGGATCTTGTTACCGTAGTGATCAGCCTCGTGGCAGTGCTTGTAGCCGGACTTATTGGAGGTCGCCGCGGGAGAAGTGATGATCCAACTCAGTTTATTCTCGCAGGACGTTCACTAACACTTCCGGTGTTTGTAGCCTCGTTAGTTGCCACATGGTATGGTTCGATTCTAGGTGCTACGGAGTTTATCATAACCTACGGTATAGCCTTCCTCGTGTGCTTTGGACTGCCGTACTACGTCATTGCGATCTTGTACGCACGATGGCTCACCAAGCGCATTCGTCGCTCCGAGGCCGTTTCGATACCAGACCAGTTTCGGATTGTCTATGGGAATCGAGCTGCCGCAGTCGTTGCCGTGATGATGCTCGTAATCACGATTCCGGCATCGTATCAGTTGAGTCTCGCGCTCATCACACAAACATTCACTGGATGGACACTCGGGATAAGCCTGATTGTGACCTCGGCATTTTCATTCCTGTACATCGTCAAAGGTGGCCTACGCTCGGATGCCTACGCAAACATTGTTCAAGTGGCATTGATGTACGTTGGGTATGTGGCCTGCGTTATCGTTTGCGTGACGACCCTTGGCTCGTTCAACTGGCTTCTTGCGCAGACACCGCAGAGTATGCTTGACCTCCCCGGGCCGCTTGGGTGGATGCCGATTGTTGTGTGGATCGTGATCGCTCTCCAAACGTTTATCGATCCGAATTTTCACGTTCGTGCCGCAGCTGCCGCAGACGTTGACACAGCAAGGCGTGGCATGTATCTGAGTGTTGCAGCATGGATCGTCTTCGACATTCTGCAGTTCATTGTTGGACTCTATGCTCTCGCGGCGACAGGCACTTCCCATGGTGCACAATCTGTACTTCACACTGCAATTCAGATCATGCCCGACGTTTGGCGCGGTATCTACATTGCTGGAGTTCTTGCTGCAGTAATGTCTACGCTTGACGGCTATGCCCTCGTAAGTGGAACGACTCTCGGGCACGACCTCTTTCCTGGCGATCATCAGGGTCGGCAAACCGTGCGATTACGCATTGGTGTGGCAGCAAGCTTATGTATAGGAGGTGTAGTTGCCTACGTACTTCCAAGTGTTATCGACCTGCTCTACCGCGCAGCATCGATTACCGTACCTGCAGTGTTGCTTCCACTCCTTTGCAGCTATTCGAACCTTGCGGGCCGTGTTAAAGCGTTTATTGTCTATTTGATACTCGTACCAGCTGCTGCCAGCTTGTGCATAATGATCCTTCAGGGTATGGGTTTGTTGCTCCCGGTTGTTGCCGAGCCGATGCTTGTGGGTATTCTTGTATCTGTCGTCATGCTTCTCATCATCATCGTACGATCGAATATCAAGTCTACTCCCACGTGACACATTTCTGACCGCGTCAAATGTGATCAGCCTTGTTCGCGGTGCAATGACAATACCTATAATTGTGGCGCTTCTGTCGCATAGTCGTTGGCTCGCGTTAGCGCTGTGCGTGGTCGCCGCCGCTACTGATTGGCTGGACGGGTATATAGCACGGCGTACCGAGACGGTGAGCGAGTGGGGGAAGGTTCTGGATCCCGTGGCCGATAAGGTACTTGTTGGAGGTGTAGTTGTGGTTCTCACCGTGCAGGGAATATTGCCTCCATGGTTCGTGACTGCCATCATCCTGCGTGATGTTGTGATTCTCATCGGGGCCTGGTATGCAAAGCGCCGCTCTGCGGTTGTTCTCCCTTCACTGATGAGCGGGAAGCTTGCCGTATCGGCAATAGCACTTGCCGGAGCAGTCAGTATAGCTTGCGGCGAACCGTCGCACGAACTGATTATCGTGAGCTGTTGTGTGATGGCAGTATCTTTGGTGCAATACGCAACGAGACTCTATGGGCTTCTTCGATAAATTCAAGCAAAAAATCAGTGGTGTGACCGAGGCGCTCTCCTTTGATCGACTCAAAGAAGGTCTCTCCAAAACCCGCGAATCCCTCGTAGGTAAACTCCGGTCTGTGCTCTTCATAGGGCGCAAGATCGACGCGCAACTGTTGAGTGAGATCGAAGAGATACTCATCACTTCGGACGTCGGTGTAACGACAACCGAGAAGATCATTGCTCGGTTGACCGAACGCGTGAAGAAGGACGGTCTTCAGGATGCTGAGCTCATTTTAGATGTCCTCAAGGAAGAAATTACCGCCATGGTGGCACAGTCCCCTTCATCGAAGAACGACGCTGAATTCGAAATCGACGAAGCACGTAAGCCCCATGTGATCATGCTCATTGGCGTTAATGGTGTTGGTAAAACCACCACAATTGGAAAGCTTGCGCACAACTATAAACGTGCCGGTCGAAGCGTCCTCATCGGTGCCGCCGATACGTTCCGAGCTGCCGCCAACGAACAACTGGAAGTTTGGGCACAACGTGCAGGTGTAGATGTCATTCAACAGCAACACGGTGCCGATCCAGCTGCGGTAGCATTTGATACTCTTTCAGCTGCCAAAGCTCGGGGAACAGACGTTGTAATCATCGATACAGCAGGGCGTCTGCACAACAAGCAGGGGCTGATGCAGGAACTCGAGAAAATCGGACGGGTGATGAAGAAGATCCAGCCGGACGCTCCTCACGATATCTTCCTGGCTCTCGATGCCACTACAGGACAGAACGCCCTCCAGCAGGCGAAGGAGTTCACCAAGGTGGCCCCCATTACCGGAATCATCCTTACCAAGCTTGATGGGACAGCCAAAGGTGGGGCAGTTTTGGCAATTACTGACGCAATGCAGATCCCCGTGCGTTATATTGGGGTGGGCGAGCAGATCGACGACCTTCAGGTTTTTGATGCGAGCGCGTTCGTCGAG
>CAMCXP010000089.1 GCA_945883395.1 Melioribacter roseus P3M-2 | reverse complement strand
GTAGGAAGGACCCATCATTTGGGCAAACGTGCCGCGATGGATCGCAATGCCATTCTGGGAGCAGGAGTCGAGAATGGCGTGCTGCCAGAGATGGTTCAGCGTGGTAGACGGTTGGGCAGAGGAAACTGATGAGTCCGTCGAGCACGTTGCGAGAGTCCGGAAGGTCCAGTTGATGACCTCTGAAGCCAGCACGATGTCGCCTACGGACCGGGATGGGTGTAATCCTCCGCAGGCATTCGTCAAAAGTATCGACGAACAGCCAAGGCAGGACATCAATGCAGCATGCTGCGCAACGGTGTGGGGTGCATGCCCCTCGTACAGATGCACGCGGCCGGTAAATAGGGCAACGCGCTTCGATGCGACGTCGAGAAGACAGAGGTCGGATCCATGTCCTTCAACAGTGCTGCCAACATAGCCCGGAAGATCGGCATACGCGACTGCGTCGATCTGGCGTCCGATTGAGCGCAAGATTGACAGACCAGACCCAGCAACGACCGCCACATCGGGGGGAGTGCCCCAGCGTTCACGTAGGATGGCGGCCGACCGCTGCATTTTCGAGCGGGGGTCGTGTACGTCAACAATCGTCATGTGGCAAGATACACCAACGAGTTCGCATGAGGCCTTATCTTTGCTGTTTGATCTGATTCACGGTTTACACGGAAAGCAGCAGACATGGTACGGAGTATGACAGGCTACGGAAAAAGTGAGTGCACGCTCGATAATGCTCCATGTACAATCGAGGCCAGGAGTGTAAACGGACGCTATTTGGAGCTTTCGGTAAAGCTCCCGAAGGAATATTCGGAGCACGAAGGAAAGATTCGTGAGGTTGTGCGTGAGCATGTACTCCGCGGTTCGGTGAATCTCTACATCCGGCGTGAGGAAAACGCTGAAACCACTCCAATGAGCGTCGATCTCGATGCGGCACGGCAGTATCTAGAAGCATTGAAGGCGATCCAATCAACTCTCGGCGTCGGTGGAGAAGTGCGCATTGAACATCTCACGGCGTTCCCATCGATTTTCCAGCGACCACTGCGTTCAGGAGAACGTCCAGACATCTGGCCTGTCCTTCGTGACGCTATCGGAGAAGCTCTTGTTGCGATGAACTCCATGCGCGATATGGAAGGGAGTGACTTAGCACGCGACTTGACGACACGCTGCGAGACTATCGCAACGGCCATGGAGATTGTCGAACAGAGGAGTAGAGAACGTATTCCAGCAGAGCGCGAGCGGCTTCACGAGCGTGTGCGTCAGATCATCGATGAGAGCTCAATCGACGAAGCGCGCCTCTCACTCGAGATTGTGCTCCTGTCGGAAAAGCTCGACATTACCGAGGAATGTGTTCGCCTGCGAAGCCACATCAAGCACTTTCAACAGTATATGACCACCGAGAAGCAGCCGGGGCGTAAGCTCAACTTCCTCGTGCAGGAAATGAATCGTGAGATCAACACGATTGGTTCAAAGTGCAACGACGCAGAGATCGCGATGACAGTCGTAACGATGAAGGAGGAACTCGAGCGAATCAGGGAGCAGATTCAGAATGTCGAGTAAGAAACACCTGATCGTGCTCAGTGCTCCAAGTGGTGCAGGGAAGACCACCGTTGCGCGTCACTTGCTCGCGACGTTCCCGCAGTTGCGCTTCAGCGTAAGCGCAACAACGCGCCCAATGCGTGACGGCGAAGTGAACGGACGTGATTACTTCTTCCTTCAGCGGGATGCGTTTCGCGACGCGATTCAGAGCGGTGATCTGATCGAATACGAGGAGATCTTCGGCAATTACTATGGAACGCTTCGCAGCTCTGTAAGCGAAGCCGTGCAGCGAGGCGACTTTGTTGTGTTTGACGTAGACGTTAAAGGGGCAGTCTCGTTGCGCGCGGCGTTTCCCGATGATACGTTGCTGATGTTCGTGGCTCCACCGACCCTCGACATCCTCGCTACACGACTTCGATCACGCCACACAGAGACAGAAGAGCAGATTCATCTCCGCTTGGCCCGTGCTGAGATGGAAATGGGGCATCAAGATCAATTTGATGTGGTCCTTGTAAATGATGATCTCGAAACAACAGTTCGTCGTGCCGAAGAATTGGTGCGTGAACACGTTGCAGGAGCCCCTCAACAGCCATCACTCTTCGAGCGGGACTAACTAACTCGTAACTTTGCTGCATATGAAGAAGAAGAACTCAGTCGCACGGTCGGCATCAACAACTCAATCAACCACTACCACATCCTCGCAGTTCACAAAGGATGACGTGCTTCGTGATTATCGGTGTGCCGTCGAGAGTCGGCAGGCATCGATTCTTGGGCGCAAGGAGGTGCTCACCGGGAAGGCCAAGTTCGGAATCTTTGGCGACGGTAAGGAGTTGCCGCAGCTTGCCATGGCGCGTGTGTTCCAACCAGGCGATTGGCGCAGCGGGTATTACCGTGATCAGACGTTCATGTTCGCAATAGGCGAGAGTGATGTGCAAAAGTTCTTCGCGCAGCTCTATGCCCATACCGATGTCCAGGCCGAACCATCATCGGCTGGTCGCTCAATGAACGGCCACTTCGGCACGCGTTTTCTCACTGAAGACGGCGCCTGGATGACCCAAACGACAACCAAGAACGTCTCCTCAGATGTTTCTCCTACTGGTTCACAGATGCCACGACTCGTGGGTTTGGCATACGCCTCGCGTGTATATCGCGACGTCGAAGCGCTGCGTGACTATACTGAGTTCTCCCACAAGGGGAATGAGGTTGCATTTGGAACAATTGGCAACGCCTCCAGTGCGGAAGGCATGTTTTGGGAAAGCGTCGATGCCATCGGCGTGCTTCGAGCACCTGCAATCATTTCGATTTGGGATGATGGCTACGGTATTAGCGTGCCGAATGAGTTTCAACACACGAAGGGCGATGTTGGCGAACTCCTTCGTGGATTTCAGCGCAGCCCGGGTGAAACATCAGGCTACGATATCCAGGTCGTGCGAGCATGGGACTATGCTGCATTGTGTGCTGCGTATGAACGTGCCGCTGCCACAGCACGAACAGAGCATGTGCCGCAGATCATTCACGTGATCGATGTGACACAACCACAGGGTCACTCAACATCTGGCTCGCACGAGCGGTATAAGAGTCCGGAACGTCTGCAGTGGGAATTGGATAATGACGGCATTACCCGTATGCGTGCGTGGATCCTCAACGAAACGTTTGCCACGGAATCTGAACTCTTGGCCATTGAGGAGGAGTCGACTGCACGTGTGCTTGCGATGAAGAACGCGGCATGGACCGCATACATGGGTCCTATCGCTGCGGATGTATCTGAGGCTTGCTCACAGCTCGATGCATTTGCCAATGCAATAGCCTCTACGCACCCCGAGGTGTCGGCAACGGTTGTATCGCTCCGTACGGAACTCCAGAAGATTCGCGAGCCGTTTCGCCGTGATATCATGGTAGCGGTCTTCCGCGCGCTTGTGGCAGCAACCGCTGTTCCAGAGCATGTACGAGCGCCCCTTGCCTCGTGGAGAAAGGCTTATAACGAGCGGATTGAGCCACTCTATTCATCGCACCTGCACAGCGAATCGGCTTACTCACCAATGCGCGTCCCAGTTATAGCGCCACAGTTTGATACAGCGGTAACGACAACAAATGGGTCGGAGGTTATGCGGGCATGGTTTGAGCAGGCACTTGCACGCGATCCTCGACTTGTGATCTTTGGTGAGGATAGTGGGAAGCTCGGCGACGTAAATCAGGGAACGTTAGGCCTTCAGGCGCTCTACGGGGAGCTCCGGGTGAGTGATACCGGCATTCGTGAGTGCACGATTTTAGGTCAGGCTATCGGTATGGCAATGCGCGGTCTTCGTCCGATCGCGGAGATTCAGTACCTAGACTATCTGCTCTATGCGCTGCAGCTTATGTCTGACGATTTGGCTACCCTTCAATGGCGCACCAAGGGTGGACAGAAGGCGCCGGTGATAATCCGCACGCGCGGCCACCGTTTGGAAGGCGTATGGCATTCAGGCTCGCCGATGGCTGGCATAATCAATCTCGTCCGGGGAATTCATGTCTGTGTGCCACGGAACTTCGTGCAGGCGGCTGGAATGTACCAAACGCTGTATCAGGGCGATGATCCCGGGTTGATTGTGGAAGTTCTCAACGGATACCGTCTGAAAGAGGCTATTGCAAGCAACATGGGTACCTATACGGTACCTCTGGGTGTGCCCGACATCCTGCGTGCAGGGACTGACGTGACCGTGGTCACGTATGGCGCAACAGTTCGCGTGGTAATGGAGGCTGCTGAGATTCTGTCAGGTCTTGGTGTGTCGATCGAGGTCGTCGACGTTCAGACACTCCTTCCATTCGACATCCAAGGAGTAATTTCAACGTCTCTTGCTCGCACAAATCGCCTCTTCGTTGTTGATGAGGATGTTCCTGGCGGAACATCGGCATACATGCTCCAGGAGATTCTCGAGAAGCAGCAGGGCTACCGACTTCTCGACTCAGCACCGGTAACGTTGGCGGCCAAGCCGCATCGTCCGGCGTATGGTACAGACGGAAACTATTGGTCAAAACCCGAAGCAGAGCATATCGTTCAGGCGATCTATGCGATGATGCACGAGACGAACCCGAGCCAATACCCTACGTTCTTGTAAGTGTGAGGTGCGTAGATCGAACAACGTAAAGCGTACGTGGGCCTACGCGCTGATGAACATTTCGTGTATAAGAGTCTGAAACCCGCATTCGTAGGCGTTCCATGTTGCTGTCGAAGTCTTGCATCTACGGAATTCAAGCCGCGATCTTCGTGTCGGCTCGTGATAGGGATACATATGTGTCGATTAACACGATTGCCCAGGAACTCAACATCTCGTTTCATTTTCTGACGAAGGTCTTGCAGCAGCTTACGCAGGCAGGTATTATGTCGTCGTATCGCGGACCTCGAGGTGGGGTAGCGCTTAACGTGACATCAGAAAACGTTGTGCTGTACGACCTTATTGCGGCAATTGATGGAACAGAGGTCTTTACCGAATGCATGTTAGGTCTTCCGGGCTGTGGACATGCCGAGCCCTGTCCTGCGCACGAACACTGGATAGAAATACGACTGAAGTTCACAGCGATTGCAAAGTCTGTAACCCTGAAGAGTTTGGGCGAAAAGGCGTCCGAACTCAATGTGCGACTTGCTCAAGATCTTGTCGATACAAGGTCGCCTGTATCCAGAGTATGACAAACGTCATGAAATACTGACGTGCTGACGTGGAGTTTTGTCGTATTCAACGACATTATTCCACGGTAACGTGAACCAGCAGAACACGCATACGATCGACCACCATCTGCACTGCGCACATTGCGGTGACGTATGCGCTGACGCTTCGATAACTCTCAGCGACCACGTATTCTGTTGCACTGGATGTGCCAGCGTCTACGAACTGCTCCAGGAACACAACCTCTGCGGGTACTATCAGGATGGCGTACAAACAGGAGTTTCACAGCAGCAGTCCCATCGAGACCGACAGGCCTATGCAATACTCGATGATCCTACGGTTGCCGCACGGTTCGTAGAATTTGCTGATCAACGCCGTATACGCATGCGATTCGCGCTCCCCACAATGCACTGCGCGAGCTGTGTCTGGCTGCTTGAGCGACTGCCGCACATTCAATCAGGATTGATCTCTGCCGAGGTTGATCTTCAGCGTAAGACCATTGTTGTGGATGTCGTTCCGGGTGCCTTACGTGTTCGTGATGTCGCCGAACTTCTTCGATCATTTGGATACGAGCCCCTTATCCATGTTGAGGGAAATGAACTGAGTCGTGAGCAGCAACGCAAAGAGGCAACGCGCGGACTCTATCTGCGTCTCGGAGTTGCTGGTTTTGCGATGGGCAACATCATGATGTTTAGCATCGCTCAGTATTTAGCGCATCGCAACGGCACCACGACGATCGACCCGACGCTCGTTGCCGTGTTCACATGGTTGAGCATCGGACTAAGTATCCCTGTGTATGTCTACAGTGCATCACCGTGGCTTCGTTCGGCCTGGGCAGCTCTACGGCAGGGAACAGTCAATCTTGATATTCCTGTCGCACTTGGTATCACAACGCTCTTCGTTCGAAGTATCGCCGATATAGCTACCGGCGCGAGTGAAGGTTTCCTTGACTCGTTTGCCGGACTTGTGTTCTTTCTCTTGATTGGCCGCGTGTTCCAGCAGAAAGCATTCGATGCTGTTACGTTCGATCGCACCGTGCGTTCGTTCTTTCCGCTGTCAGTGCGGCGAGACACGCCCCTCGGTGAAGAAGTCGTGGCTATTGACGCGCTACGGGTGGGCGACACCATAGCAATTCGCAATGGTGAAGTGATCCCGGCAGATGCTGTTCTCCTAAGTCCGGTTGGGTACATCGACTACGCGTTTGTCACGGGAGAGAGTGTCCCTGTTGAGTGTTCGCGTGGTGCAATGGTCTATGCAGGTGGTAAGGTGGTAGGAACAGCCCTCCAACTGACAGCGACAAGGCCAGTATCACAGGGATATCTCGCTTCTCTGTGGGAGCGTTCCTCTGCGCGGACGTCACGTGATGGATATCGCGCGTTGAGCGATCGGTTTGGACGTCTGTTTATCTGGGCAGTGATTACGATTGCAGCGGTAGGCTTCGTCCTATGGCTCCCTGATATCCCTGTAGCTCTCAGTGTGTTTACCGCCGTTGTGATTATCGCATGTCCGTGCGCATTGACGCTTGCAGCACCTATTACACTCGGCACTGCGATGGGCATTCTAGGTCGTCGAAAGATCTACGCTAAGAACATTGATGTTCTGGCGGCTTTGGATGATATCGGCGCCGTTGTGTTTGACAAGACTGGCACGCTTACGTCATCACAGCCCAACGTGGTTTTTCATGGGGACGAGCTTACACATGACGAGTATGCCGCTGTTGTGTCCGTTGCATCGCACAGTACCCATCCAATCAGTCGAGGACTAGCTTCAGGTGTGTCATGTGCAAAGGACGTTGGTGATGTCACGGAGGTTGCTGGTCGTGGGATTACAGGTATAGCTCACGGACATCGTGTGCATATAGGATCGATGCACTTCCTCGCTGAGTATGGAATCGCAGACCCAAAGGAAATGCATCGTCATGCCACAATGGTTGCAGTTGATGGGCAGATCGTTGGGGAGGTAACGCCCCGTGCTGAATTCAGGGAAGGTGTTGGTGAACTCTTGTCTGCCTTGCGTCAGCAGGGTCAGCGCTGCGAGTTGCTTACTGGTGACAGCGATCGCGATCGCGACCTCGTTGCTGCATTGTTTGAACAGGATGCAATGACATTCCGTGCAAGCCCCTCAGACAAGGTCGACCACCTCGAACAGCTGCGACGTCGAACACGCGTGCTCATGATCGGTGATGGACTCAATGACATGTCTGCAATGGCCGTTGCAGATGTCTCAATCGCTGTCACGGACAACACTTCGACGCTCGCGCCAGCAAGCGACATGATCATCCCTGCCACGCACATCCGTCACATTGCCGATCTGCTGCGTTATGCGCACTCACTGCGCAATGTGATTCACGTTGCACTCTGGTTTACCATGCTCTACAATGTGGTCGTCATTGCGATCGCACTCACAGGACGTCTAACGCCCGTCATTACCGCCATCATGATGCCGTTAAGCTCCTTGCTCGTCATCGGAATAAGCGTTGGCGGTGCTCATCTATTTGCACGGAGGGTCGCATGAGTGTTATGCCGCTACTCGTTATCTGCAGCATCCTCGTAGCAGGGGGCTTCTTACTCGCATTTCTCTTCGCCACACGACGTGGTCAGTACGATGATCTCGGCACTCCAGCTGTTCGCATGCTCTTTGACGATGTCGAGCCCAAATAAGCAATCAACTCAACTCACTTCACACTGCACGGATCGGGAGTATGGATACATCACCATTGGCAGGCATTGAACGGACGGAACGGATTGAAACCGTTTCGTACGACAATAACATTGTCCGCCTCTTTGCCATCGCCTCTGCGGCTTGGGGGCTCGTTGGCTTCTTGGTCGGCGTTCTCGTGGCCATCAAGTTCTATTGGCCCGAGTTTCTTGGAGGAATCGACTACCTCTCGTTCGGACGTTTGCGACCATTGCATACGAATGCAGTGATCTTTGCATTCGCGGGTAATGCCATATTTCTCGGAGTCTATTACTCCTTGCAGCGACTCTGTAAGACACGCATGTTCAGTGATATGCTGTCGAAGATCCACTTTTGGGG
>CAMCXP010000088.1 GCA_945883395.1 Melioribacter roseus P3M-2 | reverse complement strand
CGTGACGTCCCGCCGACACGTCGTTAATCATATGAGCACCTGCTTCGAGTGCCTGCTGTGCGACAATCGACTTCGACGTATCTACCGATATGCGAACAGAAGGGTCCGCCGCAGCAAGCTCACGAACAACTGGAAGGACGCGCGAACACTCGAGATCAACCGGCACGGGAGTCGCACCAGGACGTGTACTTTCACCACCGATATCGATCCAGTCGGCCCCTTGCGCGCGTAGCATGCATGCATGCTGCACAGCTTGCTCACACACGTCATAACGTCCACCATCAGAGAACGAATCCGGCGTCACATTCAGGACGCCCATCAGGAGTGGATGCATGTTCAGCTCACACGACGAAGGTCGTCGATCGTTGCGACGAGGTCATCCAATGCATGCGCTGATGCTTCGGTAACCGGCACAAGTGGCAACCGAAGGACGTTTGCGCAATAGCCGAGCTTGTGCATGATGTACTTTACCGGCAACGGATTGGTTTCGATGAAGTTCGCAGCGAAGTACGGCAGGAGTGCGTCTTGCACTTCGCGCGCAGTGGCAATGTCGTTCTGCATAGCCGCACGAATGAGCGCACCATAGGTGCGCGGGAGATAGTTGGAGATCACGGCAATCACACCGCGGCCTCCAGATGCAATGATCGGGAGAGCAAGTACATCGTCCCCTGCGAGCAAGGCAAAGTGATCGGGAGCATGCGCAATGATCTCGCTCATTTGTTCGAGGTTAGCGCTGGCTTCTTTAGTTGCGATAATGTTTGGACACGCTTCAGCAATTGCAAGCTGCGTCTGTGCCGACATGTTCTGTCCGGTACGACCAGGCACATTGTAGATGATCTGCGGAACCGTCACGGCGTCATGCACAGCACGGAAGTGTGCAAGCAGTCCGGATGTTGACGGCTTGTTGTAGTACGGCGACACGACGAGCAGTGCATCGACGCCGGCTTGCTGAGCTGCCCGTGCATTGTCAATTGTTGATCGCGTGTCGTTGGTGCCAATGCCCGCAGTAACAGTCACACGTCCTGCGCAGTGCTCCACGGCAGCGCGCCAGAGAAGTGTACGTTCATCAAGCGAGAGCGTCGCTGCCTCCCCCGTCGAACCGGTCACCACAACACCATCGACACCGCCATCAATCTGCATGTCGAGTAAGCGAAGGAATGCCGTGTGATCAACTTCGCCATCAGGATGAAAGGGCGTTACGACGGCCGTGTGAAGTCCAGATATCTGCATATGCGTTCGGTTAGCCTCGAATCGATTGACGTTTGACAAGATATTCGCGGAGTGCCGCGTCGAACGGCTGGTCTGTCGTGATACGAACGTAGTCGATGTTCTGTGCGTGACACCCACGCTTGATGCGCTGACAAAACTCGTCAACGGCCGCTTGATAGCTTCGCTGGAGTTGCTGCGGATGCGTCGTGAGCTCCTGACCTGTTTCCATGTCACGAAAAACGGCCGCCGAACCCAGGTGGAAGTCTACTTCACGAGGATCCAGTACATGAAGCATGAGTACTTCGTGCTGATCATGACGGAAGTGACGTAATGCATGAAGGATCGAATCTGGCTGATCAAGACAATCGCTAATAATGATCACCAATCCGCGGCGTCCAAGCTTCTCAGCCACATGATGCAGCGCAACTGACGTACCTGTACCACTCGATGGTACGGCACCCTCGAGTGCACGAATCAACTCGCGGATGTAGGATTGTTTTGATCGTGGCGGGAGGAACGTCTGCACATCGGTGTTGTACAGCACCAGCCCTGCGGCATCCCGTTGTTGCAACACGAGGTACGACAACGCTGCTGCGAGGAACGTTGCGTATTGGAACTTCGTGACATTGCCTTCGGATGCGTAGTTCATCGAAGCACTCATATCTACGCAGACCGTTGCACGGAGATTGGTCTCGTCCTCGTACTGCTTTACATAGTACCGGTCGGACCTCCCATAGATCTTCCAGTCGATATGCTTGAGTTCGTCACCGTGACGATACTGGCGATGCTCGGAGAATTCAGCACTGAAGCCATGAAACGGCGACCGGTGGAGTCCGGTGATGAAACCTTCCACGACGAGGCGGGCACGAAGCTCCATGCTTCCGAGCTTTGCAACAGTCTCAGGTGTAAGGTATGTCGATGTGGGCTTCATGGTGGTGTGACTATACTGTGAACTTTATGAATCTTGCGCCACCCCAGCCAAGTCGGCAATTCGGCGAAGTCCGTCGCGCCACGGTTGATCCGCGGCATCACTTGGCATGCGCCAATCTGCCCGCGGCGAGAGGCTCACAGAACCGATCTTGGGTCCGTCGGGCATAGCCGAACGCTTAAACTGCGCTGCCACAAATCTGCGATAGAACGTGTCGACCCAGTGCAGGATCTGTGGATCACGGTAGCGATCACCGAACGCCAGCATGGCGAGGATAGCCACGTGCTCGGCAGAACAGCGTTTACGGATCACGTGGTACAGCACAAAGTCATGTACTTCGTACGGACCCAGCACGTCTTCCGTGCGCTGATGCTGTACGCCATCAGCTGTGGTCGGCAGAAGCTCAGGTGAGATTGGCGTGTCGAGCACATCATGAAGCACGACGCTCAAATCTGGCAAACGTTCAGCTTCGCTGCCAATCAGTTCGCGCACGAGCGTTTTCGGAACGCCGGCATTCGGATTGTACATCGACATGTGGTCGGCGTTGTAGGTGCTCCATCCGAGAGCTATCTCGGAGAGGTCGCCTGTTCCTACAACGATGCCATGTTCCATGTTGGCAATGTCCATGAGGATGGTGGTGCGCATACGCGCTTGCGCATTCTCATACACCACATCATGCGTATCCGGGTTATGTCCGATATCGGTGAAGTGCTGCAGAACGCTCGGCGTGATATCTATCTCGCGGAACTGTGCACCAAGCGCATGGGCAAGCTGTTGTGCATTCGACCGGGTACGTTGTGTTGTACCAAAACCTGGGAGCGACACCGTATGGATCGACGTTAGTGGCAGTGCAAGGATCTCGCAAGCACGGCGACACACCAACACAGCTAGCGTACTATCGAGTCCACCCGACAACCCAAGGACCAACGCCTTCGCATGCGAGCGCTGTGCTCGCACGGCGAGGCCCATCGCTTGGAGTTCGAGAATCTCCGTACAACGTTCGGTGCGTTCCGACGCACCATGCGGGACAAACGGATGCGGATCGATGCGACGCCGCACGTCGTGCTTCACCGAGTGGCGAAGCGCAAGGTGCACAACACGCATCGTGCCCTCGTGATGATCCATCGACCACGAGGCAGCGGCCATGCGTTCGCGTGCGCAACGATGAAGGTCTACGTCGACCGTAATCGATGTGCCATTGAGTTGAAGACGCTGAGATTCCGCAAGCACGTCTCCACATTCCGCCACACAGCAATGTCCACTGAAGACGGTGTCTGTCGTCGATTCACCGGGACCGCTTGATGCATACACGTAGGCCGTATACGTGCGTGCTGATTGCATGCGAATCAGATCACGACGATACTGCGGCTTACCTACGAGGTCGTTACTCGCCGAGAGATTCAGGATCAGTGTTGCACCTTCGCGTGCGAGCGGACCCGATGGTGGTTCGACCGACCAGAGGTCCTGACAGATTTCAATCCCAAATGTCACGCACGGATCGGCATCATCGACGAGAAGAATATCTGCGCCGAAAGGAACATCATCGTCGCCGATGCGCACCATATCGTCGTAGACATCCGTCCCGCGTGTAAACCAACGTGCTTCATAGAACTCCTGCGTCGCTGCCAGATGCGTCTTCGGCACGCAGGCATGCACACGTCCGCCATGCACCACAGCGGCTACATTGTACAAGCGACCTTGAACAGCCAGTGGTAATCCCACAACGACAACAACATCATGCTTCGACGTCTCACGGCAAATCGTTGCTAGCCCCGTACGAGCCTCCTGAAGGAGTGATTCCTGCATGAAGAGATCGCCGCAGGTATAGCCGGTGATCGACAGTTCCGGGAACACAACCAGTTCGGCATTGTCATGCGCAGCCTCGGCGACATGGCGAATGATGTCGGCAACGTTGTTCGCGACATCAGCAGGCCGAACGCGCGGTGCGACAGCCACAACGCGGAGGTATCCAAGTTCTGTAAGCAATGCGGGATTCATGCAGTTGTATCCTCTACGCAAGTCGTGAGTACATGTCGCAACGCAGTACGACGATCGTCATTGGGAAACACCACAGCATCAGCCTCGAAGAGTCCTTCACGTACTGTTGCCAGGAGTTGACTCCCCTGTTCAGTGAGTTCGACGAAAACGCGTCGCGCATCATGTGGTCGAGTATGGCGTGCAATCAGTTCACGTTCCGTCAGTGCTCGCACATTGATCGAGAGCGTCATCACATCGATACCCGTGTACCGGGACACATCCGCCTGGTGCGGTGCCGTGCCTCGTTTGCACAGCGTATCGATCGCCTCCAGGAGCTGCACGTGCAGGAGCGAAACGCCGTGTTCCTGCAACACAGGTTCCACGGCCCGATGCCAGCGTGAGGCTGTCATCGCAAGAAGCAGTCCGGTAGGCTCCATAGAGAAGCAAACCTATGGCTTTTTTCGCCCCAGGTGTAAACCTTTTGCGAGATTTGTACGTTATAGGCACACTTATGCTCCGCATCCTCCTCCTCTGCACTGGCCTTCTGGCCGCCACAGCGCTTTTTGCGCAAGATCCACTCACCCTCCGCGGTTCCGTGCTCGACGCCACCGATGATGCCCCACTCGTGGGTGCTACCATTCGGTTGACCTCAGCAAAGGACTCAACCGTCGTGAAAGGCGCATTCGCCGAGCGCGATGGCGGGTTCCGTGTAAAGGACGTACCTCCGGGGCCCTACCGGATGACGATCACGTATGTGGGGTTTAAGAAGCTCGAGCAGACGGTCTTCGCGCGGGAGTCGCGCACGAACCTCGGGACCTTCAAACTCCAGCGCGATACCGTGAAGAACCGCGAGGTCAATGTTGAAGGCATGGCTGTCCGCGTCGAAGTCAAAGGTGACACCACCGAATACAATGCAGCGGCCTTTAAGACGAATCCGAACGCAAGCGCCGAAGACCTTGTAAAGAAGATGCCTGGCATCACGGTTGAAAATGGCACCATCAAGGCGCAGGGCGAGGAGCTTCGTCGCGTTACGGTTGACGGACGTGAATTCTTTGGTGATGATGCGTCGGCGACACTCAAGAACCTGCCGGCCGACATGGTTGATCGTGTGCAGGTGTTCGACCGCGGTAGTGACCTGTCGATGTTTAGTGGCTTCGACGATGGCAACACGCAGAAGACGATGAACATCACGACGAAGAAGGACAGGCGCAGTGGCTCGTTTGGTCGCGCCTATGGTGGGTATGGTCTCGACAACCGCTACAATGCCGGTGTTACGCTCAACGACTTCCGCGAGGCGCAGCGAATCTCTGTGTTGGGTCTGTCGAACAACGTGAACCAGCAGAACTTTGCCTTTCAAGACATTCTCGGTGCAACGGGCGGTGGCGGCATGATGGGACGTATGATGTCGCGCTTTGCCGGTTCCGCGGGCAGCGTTGCGATGTCGCGCATGGGTGGCGGCGGCTTTGGTGGCGGCGGTGGAGGCAGCTTCTCGAATTTCTTCTCGGGTCAGCAAGGGGGCATCAGCACCACTAATGCACTCGGCATGAACTACTCTGACGTCGTTGGACGCACGAACATTTCGTCGAGCTACTTCTTCAACTACGCCGACAACGCGCGTGAGACGCAGCTCGACCGACAGTACATCACGCCATCGATTGCAAGTCAGCGCTATAGCGAGCTCAACACATCGACGTCTATCAACCGCAACCACCGCTTCAACGCGCGCATCGAGTCGTTTATCGATTCAGCGAATGCACTCATTATCACTCCGCGTGTTGTGTATCAAGCATCCAACTCAAACAGTCTCGTTGATGGAATTACATCAACAACGCTCGACACGTTAAACACAACCACAACAGACAACCTCGGCACGAACGGCGGATACACAGCATCGGTGGGCACAACGTACCGACGCCTGTTTGAAACACGAGGTCGCACACTTGCAGCCACGCTCAACGTTGACGGCTCAAACCGTTGGAATGGCAACAACCTTCTTGCGACGAACGCCTTCTACACAGGTATCGACAGCACCTTCCGTCTCGATCAGCGTGCAGATGGTGGTTCAACCAGTTTGGGCGTGGGCGGACAGATCGCATGGACAGAGCCTATTGGCGAGAGCGATATGATTCAGTTCTCGTACGAACCGAATATCACGCGCAACACCTCACGTCGTGTCACCAACGACTTCGACGCAACCTCATCGCAATACTCTGTGCTCGATTCCTTGCTGAGCAACACCTTCGAGAACACCTACCAAACGCATCGTGCAGGAGCGCTCTACCGTTGGCGCATGGAGAACACCATCGTCACCATGGGTGGTAACTACCAATACGCTCTTCTCACAGGCGATCAGCTCTTCCCGCGCACCGACAATATTTCGCGGACCTTCCAGAACGTGCTGCCGACGTTGATGATCCAGCACAAGTTCTCGCAGCAGAGCAACATTCGGATGTTCTATCGCACCAGCACAAATGCACCATCGATCTCGCAGTTGCAGAACGTTGTCGACAACTCGAATCCTGTGCAGCTGCGTGTTGGTAATCCCAACCTTGTGCAGGAGTATTCGCACTCGTTCAACGCACGCCTTGTGAACTCCAACTGGATGATGGGTCGCACGATGTTCGGCGTTCTCAACCTCAGTTACACGGCGAATTTCATCGGCTCGTCGAACATCATCACCCGTCGCGACACCGTGATTGGCGACAACGTGGTTGTCGGCCCTGGCACGCAGATCACCACCAATGAGAACTTCGAAGGCATGTGGAATGCACGCGCATTCTTCACGCACGGCTTCCCTCTGTTGGGCACCAACTTCAACCTCAACGGTGCGCTTGTGTACTCGCGCACGCCAGGTCGGATCAACTCCGACATCAACTACGCGAACTCAACAACAGGTTCGGCGGGATTCTTCATCGGTTCAGCCAACTCCGAAGATCTCGACGTATCGCTCTCATACAACGGTATGTACACGTGGGTTGCCAACACGTTGCAGCGCAGTGCTGACGACAACTACTTCACGCACATTGCCAGCGCACGTGTCATCTGGAACATCGGTCCACTCGCCTGTAGCACCGACGTTGCCAACTCCCTCTACCAAGGCCTTGGTACCGACTTCAATCGCATGTTCACTGTTTGGAATGCCGGCGTTGGCTATCGCTTCCCTGAAGACACGCGTGCATTTGAAGTACGTCTGTCGATCTACGACATCCTTAATCAGAACGACGCCATCAACCGCAGCATCAACGACATCTCCATCGAAGACACCCGCACCAACGCGCTCCGTCAGTACGCGCTTTTAACGATCAGCTACGATCTCAAAGCCTTCGGCACAGGCGGACCAAAGCAATAGTGTAGGGGCGAGACGGTAACGGGGCGACCCAATGTAGTCGCCATAATCAAGGAACCCCAATGTTTACCATCATCGCCTACTCAGAAGTAATCTCCTACGTGTTGCTCCTCGCAGTCGCGGTACCATTGAAGTATCTCGGTGATGAGCCTCGTGGTGTCAAGATCCTCGGTCCAATTCACGGCGCGCTTGTGATTGCCTACTTCTTCATGGTGATCCATCGTGCAAACGCTGAGACGTGGCCATGGAAGCGCACAGCATGGGCTCTATTTGCAGCCTTCCTGCCGCTCGGCCCGATTGGCGTCACGAAAACCAGGTAGCCCTTCGCCACACCACCTTCATCACGCGCCAGATGCGGCGCACCTCGCTCCTGCCGATGAGGGCAATGCCGAGCAGGATACCGATCTCAGGAATCCCCAGCGCCAGCGCTGCAGACAGCGTCGACTGCACCCATGTAGACCAATCAGTCGTCCACACCCACGGAATTGCAAGTGGCGCGCATTGAAACAGCACCACGACTGCCAATCCGCTTGCATAGCGTACTCCACGTCGGCGTGGCTGGGAAGGGGCGCTCATGAGGGTAACATTGGTGCAGGAAACAGTCAGCGTAGCGGGATTTGAACCCACGCGACAACGCACAATCTAGGAACATTTAATCGCACCGGATTGGTCCACTGCCAATGTAAACAGAGTCGGTCAGGCGTAACCTAGCGAGTGCACGGCAGCAGCAGTTGTGCCGATATCATTGTTTGAACCACAAACAAGTATGTAGGTTCATGATGTAGACTCATGATGTAGGTTCGTGTCGTCGTTTCCGTTAGTGTTGTTGTGGTATTAGCATACCTGAATGGAGTTGACGACATTAGTTGCCACATAGGTCAGTAGGACGGGGAG
>CAMCXP010000087.1 GCA_945883395.1 Melioribacter roseus P3M-2 | reverse complement strand
TTGCAGATGTGCGTACCGTCATGAGCGGTATGGGCGATGCTCTGATGGGTATTGGTATGGCGTCAGGCGAGCACCGTGCCATCGAAGCAGCACAGAATGCATTGAACTCTCCGATCCTCGAGGGTATGTCGATTTACGGTGCTCAAGGGTTACTCGTGAATATCACGGGTGGACAGAGCATGACGATGTTCGAGATAAGCGAAGCGGTATCGGCAATTGAAAAGGCAGCCGGTGATGAAGTAAATCTCATTCACGGCGTCGTTGTAGACGAATCGATGGATGATGAGATCTCGATTACCGTTGTTGCAACTGGCTTCCGTCGTCAGGAAGAGAAGAAGGTTGTTCCTGTGTCAGCACCTCTGGCCTCTACTCCTGTGATCGAAATCGTGCGTCTGACACCTGAGCCGGAAGCTGAGGTAACCATGGGTTCGCCTTCGCCATCAACGATTGCTAGCCCAAGTGCAGATGTGGATGTGCATGATGTGAACGTGCCAGCATATTTGCGACGCCAGCGCGACCAAGAGCGCTCGCAGGCAGGCATGCCGCGCCAAGAGCCACCAGTAACGGGCAGCGTTCCGATAGCTCCTCAATCGACAGCGCCCGATGCCGACATGAACTTCTCTCAACCGGCGCGCAAGGCTGCTTCCGCGGGTGGCAACCAGCCAGCGTTTCTACGGAAGATCATGGACTAAGGGTAGCAACTTCATCAGACATTTTCACAAGGCCGTTGCGATTCCGCAACGGCCTTGTTCGCATCTACTCGCACGAGCACGAGAATGCCGATAACAAGCGTCACAAGAAGCGAAAGAATTGCCCAGCGATAGCTCTGTGTTAGCGAGAGGGTGATGCCGAAGAGTAGTGGACCGATCCACGACGTGCCCTTATCGCTGAGCTCGTAAAAGGAGAAGTACTCCGCTTCTCGTCCAGCCGGAATCATGGTCGAGAAGAGCGATCGACTCAATGCCTGCGTGCCACCAAGGACAAGCGCAATGCATCCGGCAAGGATGAGGAACTGTGTTGCATTCTGCACCCAGAAAAACGACGCAAAAATCACAATGATCCATCCAACCAGCGATGACGTCAAGGCCAGCTTTGTTGTTGTTCGGCGTGCCAGCTCGGCGAAGGCAAGCGAACCACCAATGGCAACAACTTGCACAAGGAGGATTGCCTGTGTGAGCACGTCGAGGCCAAGGCCAAGTTCGATACTGCCGAACACGGACGCCTGTGAGATCACTGTTTGTACGGTTTCGTTGAAGGCGACGTAGGCAATCATGAACCGCGCAGTGTGTGGTGATCGCATTGCCTGCCGCAACGTCGTCCACGCTTGGACGAACGGAGTACGCAAGGGCACAGAAGTAGCGCACGACCTGGCAGATGGATCGCGAAGCAGCACAAGTGGAACAACCGTCCAGAGCGCCCACCATAGTCCAACACTCACAAAGATGCCGCGAACAGTTACCGAACCCGGCGCTGCCGTGTACCACACGAGATGAACAGCTAGGAGGATTGCACCACCAAGATATCCAAGTGCCCAGCCACGCGATGAGACTGCATCGCGTTCGTCTAATGATGCGATATCATTTAGGAACGAATTCGCCACAACAACACTGGCACCAAAGCAGATGTTTGCCGCGACAAACAATGCGCCGCCGAGAATATAATTTCCATGCTCGGGTGTGCATGCAAACAATCCCATCGTAGCCGTTGCTCCGATCGCTGTTGTCGCAGCAAGCATCATACGCTTTCGATGCGTGTGATCGACGCGTGCGCCAATGATTGGGAGCACTAGGACCTGTGCCAGAACGCTGATCGAGATGCAGAAAGAGAACCAGCTCCCTACATGCATATCAATGCCGAAGGGGGAGATTACGTTGTTGATTGCCGTCGACTGCGCAACAGACGTGAGATAGGGTCCGAGGAACACCGTAATCACCGACGTCGAAAAAGCGCTATTCGCCCAGTCGATCGTGTACCAGCCAATCCGCTGTGTTCGCAATGCGTGCATGTGGCGAAGATACGCGAGTGTGTGTTCGTTGCATGACCCGTACTTTTGCAGCTACGTATTCTATCTGGAGTTTGACAATGAAGGTTGTAGGTCCAACATCAAATTTTCTCGCTATCGAAAAGCGCTACTCGACATTGGAAGCGTCCAAGGTTGCGATCGTATCAGCCCCCTACGAGCATACCGTGAGCTATGGTGGAGGCACTAAGCGCGGACCCAAAGGGGTGATCGATGCGAGCGCCTATGTGGAGTTCTACGACGATGAAACACAGCGCGAGCTTTGCTTCGATGTGGGCATTGCTACCCTCAAGCCACTTGCTTTTGGTAAGAAGGCCGACCGCGCAGCGCTTGACGTGATTGAAGAGCACGTGGATGACTTGCTTGAGATGGACAAGTTCGTTGTGACGATAGGGGGCGAGCATACAATTTCGACGGCTCCGATCGCGGCGCACTACCGCAAGTATCCATCAATGAGTGTTCTGCACTTCGATGCACATGCTGATCTGCGCGAGAGCTATCAAGGATCGACGTACTCGCACGCATGCTTTATGGCACGCGTTGCAGAGTTCTTCCCACCGAAACTGATTACGCAGGTGGGCATTCGCGCGCTGTGTAAAGAAGAAGCGGCCTTCATCAAGAAGGAAGGCGTCAATACGTTCTTTGCCTCTTCGATTCGTAGAGGTTTGCATGGTGCGAACTGGCAAAAAAGCGTAGTCGACACCCTGGCGAAGGATGTCTACATAACATTCGATGTTGATGCCTTTGACCCATCGGTTATGCCGGCAACGGGTACGCCTGAGCCAGACGGACTGTTCTATAGTGAGACGATTGATGTGATTCGCACCGTCATTGCATCGGGACGTCGCATTGTGGGACTCGACATTGTGGAGCTGGCTCCAGATGCGCGCACGCCACATGCTGATCTTACAACTGCCCGACTGCTCTATAAGATTCTCAACCTTGCGATGACGCCCGTACCAAAGCGCACTTCTACGAAACCATCAACACGTCGCCGATCATGATGCACGAACTCCAACACACCGTCGAACAGCTGTTTGCACTTCCACCTCACGAACTGCAGTATGATGGCCGCACAACACACACATGTGCAACAATCCTTGATGCGTTGAATTCCGGCGCCATTCGTGCAGCAACCCGCACTGATGATGGTGCGTGGGTGGTGCATGCGTGGGTGAAGCAGGGGATTCTTCTCTTGTTCCGTGCAGGTCGACTCGAGGATATGTCGACGGATGAGAACTTCCGCTTCTTCGATAAAGACACACTTCGTACGCGCGCGTTCACACTGGACGATAAGGTTCGGATTGTACCGGGTGGCACAACCATTCGCAACGGGGCGTATCTCGCACACGGCGTTATCTGCATGCCCCCTGCCTACGTGAACATCGGCGCACATGTTGGTGAAGGCACAATGATCGACTCGCATGCACTCGTAGGAACATGCGCACAAATCGGTGCGCGCGTCCATATCAGTGCTGCCGCGCAAATCGGTGGAGTTCTTGAACCCGCAGGTGCTCGCCCCGTGATCATTGAAGATGATGTGATGGTTGGTGGTAACTGTGGCGTCTATGAAGGCGTTGTGATCCGCGCGCGTGCTGTACTCGGAAGCGGTGTTGTGCTTAATGCGTCGACGCCGGTGTATGACCTTGTCCACGAGACGATTCACCGTAGCACACTCGAGCGTCCGCTCGAGATTCCTGAAGGCGCTGTCGTCATCGCAGGCAGTCGAGCAGTTGCTTCACCATTCGGTGTGCAGCATGGACTCAGCATGAGCACGCCGCTCATCGTGAAGTATCGCGATGAAAAAACCGATGCTCGTACTGCATTGGAAGCAGCGCTGCGTTAAGACATCGTAGGATCGCCCTTGTCGCGGTTGAGGCGTACTGCCTGGCGGACCATTGCTTCGAAGACATCACGCTTGACGTCGTTGACGTGGCGGAGGGTGATGTGACGCATCATTGTTAGGTCGCCAACGAGAAGTCCTTCCGGATCATCCAAGTCTGTACCGCGCCAGAACCCGAAGTTGACGTGGTCGCTGAAGGCCTTGATATAGCACACTGGGCCATTCGACGAGAACACGGGCTGCGACCACAGAATGGCCTCGTCGATTTCGCCCGCGCCATCACGGATGATCGCTCGCAGGGTCGTAAGTACTTCGCGTTGCCAGCCCTTGAAGTGGCCGATGTAGGCATCAATATTAATCGCATTGACCGGTACCACTGCTGGTGCCGGTTCATCTTTCACTTTTGGTGTGTCGTCGTAGTCGCCGCGAGTGGTACGGCGTTGAAGCACGGAACCACGTGGTGCGCGCTCTTTCTTTTCTCCACCCTTGTCGTCCCGTCGACGATCGTTACGCTGTGGCTGCAGTGGACGTTGCTGCGGCTTCTGAGCATCAGCAGGAGCACCTTCGACAGGGGCGGCTTGTTCACCGTCAGCTGTCGGTGCGGCAGCTGCGTCGGCTCCGCCCTGGCCTGACTTCTTTTTCCGGCGGCGCTTGCGCTTGGAGCGCTCTTGTTCCGATCCGCCGTCTGCACCGCTCTCGGCTCCACCATCATTGTCGGATCGATGGCCGGTGTCACGCTCGTCGTCATGATGATCGCCACCGCCATCAGAAGCTACTGACGCATCTGTGGACTCGCCGCCGGGACGTGGCTGGCCTTCGTCTCCGCGACGTCCGCGACCCCTGCGACGGCGTCCGCGACGCCCCTCGCCAGGACCCTGAGAGCCGCCGTCGGCTGGTTCGTGTGATGGTTGCGATGCTGGCTGGTGTTCGTCTGCGTGCGTCATGTGCGTGCTATAGGTATCGGCATGATAAGCTGCAAATATACGGAATGCCTCGGCGGGCTTGGTGTCTAAGTTTGTACCATGAACCTTTCTCGTTGAAGAATTGCTCTGGTAATCATGCTAGGCGGTCTGTGCTGTTCAGTGTGTTGCACAGAATGGTGAAATAGGAAACGGCACCCACGTTCTTGCGATCGGGGGTGCCGTTGATATGCGATTCTACTACGAAGCTGTGCGGCTTACTTTTCCTTGTCAGCTGCCACAGATGCTTGGTTGTACGGTGTGATCAACTTCTTGATCCCACTCGCAGCTTTGCGAGCTTGCGCTGCACCTTTCTTTGTTGTTGCGTTGTGTCCCTCTTGGAACTGGGCAAACAGGGCAACCATTTGCTCGTAGAGCTCGTGCTTTGACATTGCAGATTCCTCAGTGAAATGAACAGATAGCGTGTGACCCCACATGGGCACTCAATCCATTATACATACGAAATTCGAAACCTCAACTCTTGACTTATTCAAATGGATGATCGCGGACTGCTGGAATGCGCATCTTGATAAGCTTCTCGATGTCGCGCAGCTGCGAACGATCTTCCGGTGTTGCCAATGTGAGAGCGACGCCAACGTTGCCAGCACGACCCGTCCGACCAATGCGGTGGACGTATGTTTCCGGTGATTCTGGAACGTCGTAGTTCACCACGTAGGGCAGTGAGCTAATGTCGATACCACGAGCGGCTATATCCGTTGCGACGAGCACGCGCATACGGCCGTTCTTAAAGTCTTGCAACGCTCGCTGGCGGGCTGTCTGCGACTTGTCCCCGTGTATCGATCCTACACGCAGGCCAACCTTTTCGAGGTCACGTACAACACGATCTGCGCCGCGCTTTGTGCGTGTAAACACAAGGACTGATCCCTCGAGATCCTCCTTAAGCAAGTGTGCAAGAAGGGCACGCTTGAGGTCGCGCTCAACAAAGTACAGCCGCTGATCAACTTTTTCCGTTGTTGGCTGCTCAGGCGTAACCGATACATTCACAGGGTTTGTGAGAATGGTGTTTGCAAGCGAGCGAATTTCCGCCGGAAGTGTTGCCGAGAAGAACAACGTTTGACGTTGTTCTGGAACGAGCTTGATGATCTGCTTGATCGATGGCATGAAGCCCATGTCGAGCATACGATCGGCTTCGTCGAGCACGAGTGTGTGAACCCTATCAAGGCGAAGCGCACGGTGATCGATTACGTCGAGCAAACGGCCAGGCGTTGCGATAACGATATCAACACCACGGCGGATCTGATCGATCTGCGGACGGATGCTAACACCACCAAGCAAAACAACGGTGCGAATACGCATGCCCTTTGCATAGGTCATGATATTCTCGTTGATCTGGATGGCAAGTTCACGCGTTGGCGCAAGGATGAGCACACGCGGACCGTACTTAACCGGACCTTCGTTGTACAAGCGATGAAGAATGGGCAAGCCGAATGCGGCTGTCTTGCCAGTACCTGTCTGGGCAACGCCAAACACATCCTGCCCCGTCATGACAACGGGAATAGCTTGCTGTTGAATTGGTGTGGGTATTTCGTACCCAGCGTTCTGTACGGCCTTTTCAAGTGGCGCGCACAATTTCAAATCGGCAAAGGTCATAGACCTCTCCTCCTATGTAATGGAACCTATTTCGGTCGAGATCTCTCGCGCAGATTGCTTGTCTGCTGATTGCGACCGATTCACCAAAAACACAGGGGAGGACGGAGCAGAGAGAAACGTAACCGTGATGCTTACGGCATCGTTGACGCACAAAGATACGAAGAATTGTGTGTGCAGCTCGTTTAATCCAGCAAATTGCGTGCCAAGGGAGCTAGGGAGCTCTGATTACTCGCGGCGCCCAAGGACTGCCTGCAGCATTGTGTCGAGTTCTTCGTATGGCGCGAAGCCATACGAGAGAACATGCACGTTGTCGTTCTGCTCAAGCAGAAGTGTCGGGAATCCTTCGACACCTACCGAGCGTACATACGCGAACTCATCGTCAAGCGCGTCCGACATGGTATCGGACGTCATGAGTGTGATAAATGCTTCCGGTTCGATATCACATGCAATGGCCATCCGGCGGTACGTATCGCTCTCGTTGAGATCGAGACCATCACGATAGAGTGCTTGGTGAAGCCAATGTGCGGCACTGAGTGCCGCATCAGGAAACATCGTCCGGTAGGATACAAGCGCCAGACTTGGCATGCGCGAGTCGAGCATCATTGAACCGTCTGGTAACACCTGCGTGAGGAAACGCTCACCGAATGTCACGCCGCAACGCTCCTCAATCGTACGATACGATGAAGAGATGAGTTCGGCTTTCGTTGCAAGTGGTTGGACACGATCGCCGGTGAGCATACCGCCGGCATAGACGTGGAGATCAACCGATGCACCCCATGTCTGGTGGATCTTCGTGAGTGTAGGTTCAAACCCGAAGCACCAACCGCAGAGTGTATCCTGGAAGTAATGGAGTGCCGGACGTTCCTCGATCATGCCAGACGCTTGCTGAGTTCCTGATCGAGGGCGTCGAGAAACTCTTCCGTGTACAGGTAGTGCTCGCCGTGGTTGACCTTGTTGCCATGAATGCACACAGCCAAGTCCTTTGTCATGCGGCCACTCTCAACAACATCAACGCAGACGCGCTCGAGGGTTTGACAGAAGTTGACGAGCGCTTCGTTGTTGTCGAGACGACCACGGAACTCAAGTCCACGCGTCCATGCGAAGATCGATGCAATCGGATTCGTCGATGTCGGCTTACCCTTTTGATGCTCGCGGTAGTGGCGCGTTACCGTGCCGTGTGCTGCCTCGGCCTCCATGGTGTGTCCATCTGGTGTCACCAATGTTGACGTCATCATGCCAAGCGAGCCGAAGCCTTGCGCAACGGTGTCGCTCTGGACATCACCGTCGTAGTTCTTGCATGCCCACACAAAGTTGCCGTGCCACTTCAGTGCAGAAGCAACCATGTCGTCGATCAGACGGTGTTCGTACGTGATGCCTGCTTCCGCGAATTTCGTCGCAAACTCTGCTTCGAACACTTCTTGGAAGATGTCCTTGAAGCGACCGTCATACTTCTTCAGGATCGTGTTCTTTGTCGACAGATACAGCGGCCAGCGCTTCATGATTGCTTGGTTCATGCAGGCGCGTGCGAATCCACGAATTGAGTCGTCTGTGTTATACATCGCAAGTGCCACACCGTCGCCCTTGAAGTCGTAGACGTCAAAGGATTGCACGTCAGAACCATCTTCCGGTGTAAAGGTGATCGTTAGCTTACCCTTGCCCTTCGTCACGAAGTCTGTTGCACGATACTGATCACCGAATGCGTGGCGGCCAATGCAGATAGGCGCAGTCCAATTGGGAACCAAACGAGGAACGTTCGTGCAAACGATTGGCTCACGAAACACTGTGCCGTCGAGGATGTTACGGATTGTGCCGTTTGGAGACTTCCACATCTTCTTGAGACCAAACTCTGCGACGCGTTCTTCGTCTGGCGTAATCGTTGCGCACTTGATCCCAACATTGTACTGCTTGATTGCTTCAGCAGCGTCGATCGTCACCTGATCGTTTGTTGCGTCGCGGTATTCGATGCCAAGATCAAAGTACTTGATCTCAAGGTCGAGGTAGGGAAGGATCAGCTTGTCCTTGATGAATCTCCAAATGATGCGTGTCATTTCGTCGCCATCGAGTTCGACGACTGGATTGTCA
>CAMCXP010000086.1 GCA_945883395.1 Melioribacter roseus P3M-2 | reverse complement strand
AATGCAAGGAGGGTGTAGAGTAAGCGCATCGCGAAATATACCGCGCAATACCGCCTGATTGTATAGACCTTCCTAACTTTCGGCCATGTTTGAGCGCGTTACCTCTTATCGCTTCACAATCACTGCATTCTTGTTGGCTGCTATGGCAGTCAGCAATGCACTAGCCCAGGACATGAACTGGGGCACACAGCCTGATACAACATCGCCGATTAAGGTGCAGTTGTTCGCTCAGCTTTGGACGCGCTACAACCAGAACAATCCCGGCACACTAGCTCTCGGACAGCCTCAGGATGAATCGTTTGACATTGGAGTTCGGCGGGCACGTATTCAGGCCTTTGCGAACATCAATTCCAGAACAACGTTGTTCATCCACTACGGCTTTAACAACTTCAATTACGCCTATCAGAGCGCCAACAATCGACGTATTCAAGCATACTTCCACGACTTCTTTGCTGAGTATCGTCTCTTCGATGCGAATGAGTTGAAGCTGGGAGCAGGGCTATCATTTGTCAACGGACTAAGCCGTTTCTCACAGCCTGCTATCGTTGCGTTGCCGACGATGGACGGTGCTCTGTTTGCGCAAGCAACGTCGGAACAGAATGATGTAACCGGACGAAAACTGAGTATCACTGCACGTGGACAAGTCGGACCCATCGATTACCGCGTAGCATTATCGGATCCGATGGCAGTGACAACGAACGGTCAACCAGCACGACCCATCGCGCCTGAAGCAAACTTTGCGCAGAATCAGCGAACCCTGCAGCAACAAGCCTACGTGATCTATCAGTTCTTTGATCACGAGCCACATCAGGTGCCAAACATGGCTGGCACGTACTACGGCACGCGGAAGATTTTCAACGTTGCCGCCGGTGTGATCTATCAACCGGATGCGATGTGGCGATCACGCGGTGCCGACACCGTGTATGAGGATCTTCTGCTGATGGCAGTTGAGTCGATGTATGATGCGCCGATAGATCGGTGGGGAACAACACTTAGTGCCTACGCAGGACTGTTTCATCATAACTACGGCTCAAACTATCTGCGCTACCACGGGGCGATGAATACGGGCACATCAATGCTAACATCTGGCGATAGCACTGCGCTTCGTCCGCTAACGCAGTATGGTTCGTCGTGGGGAAATGCTTTTCCGATGTATGGCACTGGCGAAGTGTTCTTCACGCACGTTGGAGTATTCGTTCCACGTGTCATTGGCGCTATTGGCATCATGCCGTATGTGAGTGCGAATCTCGCATGGTTTGACCGACTGAATGGTACACTCACAGACGTTTACGGCATTGGGTGTTCTATCCTTCTCGACGGCATCAGAAGTCGCGTCACACTTGAACTCCAAAACCGTCCTACCTACGGCGTCGATGTTTCGCGCGATCCCTTTGGCGAGCTTGTCAACGGCGAACGTCGCAGTCAAGTTGCGCTCCAGTATCAGGTGGTGTGGTGACAAGAAGAGCGGTATGACACGAATCACCACGAGGATATCAGTGCGTCTACGTCTTTGTATAATCACCGTGCTGCTCCTGAACGCAGCTTCACTTGTTGCTCAAGAAGATACACTCGAACAAGGCTTCGGATGGTCGTTCGTGCCTATTCCGGCCTACACGCCTGAAACAAGCTGGATGGCTGCGTTAACAGCGTTTGTAACGTATCGCGATAATGTCGACCCGACGATGCGCACATCGTCCCTTGCTGTCGCTCTTCAGGGAACCCTCAAGAACCAGTTCTCACTCGGCTTGTATCCTGAGATCTATCTCGACAGCAATCGAGTTCGTATTGAGGGTGGAATCGAATGGTACCTGTATCCGTACAACTTCTTCGGTGTTGGAAACAACAACCCATCATCTAACGCAGAGCTCTACACGCCCTACGGTGCAAAGCTAGAGCTGCGTGCACTCTATGCCCTTAGTGGCACGCGCGTACAGCATGGGCTCAGCGCAGGGATCCACCTCGATGTTCGATACGATCACATTCGCTCGGTCGAGCAACGTAGTGATGGAACCGTGGGTCCACTCGGACGTGGCGATGTAGTTGGCGCGGAAGGGGGCTGGTATAACGGCATCGGACCGCAAGTGTCGTACGACACGCGCGACAATAACTTCGATGCACGTGCTGGAGTGTTTGCCGAAACGCATGTAGTGGCCTATGGTGCACTGCTTGGCAGCAGCTTCAGTTCGGTGGTTACAACACTTGATGCTCGAGCATACGCATTGGTGTTCAGCGATGTATCGGTCGCGGGACGTGTGCTTGTCCAATCATCAACAGGCGCACCACCGTTTCTGCAGCTGCCGAGTATCGGTGGCTCGAATAACATGCGTGGCATCATCGACGCGCAGCAGCGCGATCGTATGTCACTGCTTGCAGGTGTTGAAATGCGTTTTCCGATTCTGTGGCGCTTTCGCGGTGCAGCGTATGCCGATGCTGGTCAGGTTGCATCGACACCATCCTCCGTCGCGGTCGATCAACTGTGGATCAGTTGGGGTGCAGGTATTCGATTTCTTCTCGTTCCCGAGGAGCGCATCTCATTGCGGTTCGACGTTGGAGTAGCTCGCGGTGTGCCGCAGTTCTACCTAGGATTCAACGAAGCGTTTTGATCGTCCCCCACAGTGTTGCGTTGCTTTAACACTGTCACTTGCTAGGATAACTCACAGCTTACATAACGGTGATGTTCCAACGATAGGTTCGCATGTCTTTCAATTGACATTCATCACCTTTATCGTTTACGGAGCATTTCCATGAAAATGTTGGGTCTCTTTGCTGCAGCAGCTATTGCTGCCACCGGCGCGATGACAGCACAAGATTTCCCTGTGCGTATCGAGCCAGTCACAATGATCCCGTACCTCCAGGGTCGCGTCGTTGTGCCACCATCACCACTGAAGTATCAGAACATCTTCGTTGGTGGTGTTGATAGCGTTGAAACAGAGATGGGTCGTACAGCTGCTAAGCAGTGGCACGACTACATCGGCTATGCAGCTGATGCAACCGGTTCGTCGCTCGGATACATCATTGTTAACCACGAAATGATCGAAGCCAACGACAAGATTGGTGACGGTGGTGGTATGACGATGTTCAAGCTTGGCAAGAAGGCAGACGGCACACTCGAAGTACTTGATCAAACACTTGCTGATGGCCGCAAGGGTAAGTTCTTCAACGTCGACTTCAAGAACACCGTCGGCGAAACAGGCATGAACTGCGGTGGTATGTCTGGACTCGGTCGCGTATGGACAGCAGAAGAATGGTATCAGACAACGAATAAGATGATCAACGCAGATGGTAAGGGCTTCCGTGATACATCTGATTTCGTCATCGGTTCAAAGCAGCCATCTGGTTTCCCAGGTCTCGATGGTAAGACAATCAAGCGCTTCCAGAACCTGAACTGGATGGTCGAGATTGATCCAAAGACAGCAAAAGCAGTTCGTAAGTATTACAACTGGGGACGTCAAGGCTTCGAGGGTGGTCAAGTGATGCCTGACGGTAAGACGATCTTCCTCTTTGAAGACGGTGCAGCTGGTCGTTCAATCCTCACAAAGTTCGTAGCTGATGTTGCCGGTGACTACACGAAGGGCAAGACGTACTTCTACAAGCAAGATGCCGGCAAGTACACAGGTACATGGGTAGAAGTACCAAACAACCCTGCAACAGATTGGGATATCCTTGTTGCTCCGCACAACTGGGCGAAGACAAAGGGTATCACAGGTTTCACACGTCTCGAATGGGGCGCGTTTAACAAGACAGACGGCAAGATCTACATCACAGAAACAGGTCAAGATCGTCCGGGCGCAAACTACAAGTCGGCTCTCGCTGACGGTTGGACACTCCCACAGCACACGTACGATCGTGCGAAGGAGCAAGGCGTTGCGGTTGACAGCAGCGCACACATGGACTACTATGGTCGCGTACTTGTCCTTGATCTCACAGACAATTCAGTCCGTTCGTTCCTCGAAGGCGGTCCGTACATCACAGACGCACAAGCGGTTCCTTCACGTTACCCAGAGAAGCACTTCTCGAACCCTGATGGAATCGGCTTCCTGTATGTGAATGGTAAGACGTTCATGGTCGTTGAAGAGGATCTCAACGGTGTGAACTTCGGTCGTATGCCAAACACAGGTATGCGCGGCACAAACTGCGAAGCATGGTTGCTCGATATGTCGAAGGCTCCAACGATCGACAACCTCTATCGTTTGGCTATTTCGCAGTATGGCTCTGAAGTCACGGGATTCGCATCACTTGATGATGGCAACGTGGTACTGATGAACTCGCAGCACCCTGACAACGCAACGATTTCCGATGCAGCTGCGAAGAACTCGCTCACATTCGCGGTCTCGGGTCTGAAGCAACTCGTCAGCTCAATTGAGAAGGACAATGACGGTCGCACACAAGGTGCTGTATCTGTCTTCCCGAACCCAACATCAACGCAACTCAACTTCACAACTGCAGTTGATGCTGCACTGTACGATGCTACAGGCGCTCGTGTTCGTGTTGTTCGTGAAACAACATCGCTCGACATTGCCGACCTCGCATCGGGTGTCTACTACGTTCGCTTTGCTGATGGTTCAACACAGCAAGTCGTGATCCAGCGTTAATTCCAACGATTTCGATGTACGCAGAGCAGGGCCGATGTCTTCATGACATCGGTCCTGTGCTGCATTCAACCAAGAACCCACTATGCCACTCCTATGAACCGCTACGTAATCACCATCAGCGCAATTGCGGGTCTGATTATCATCATTGGTGCTCTTGCACGTGATATGCACACCGAGCGGCGTGATAAGCAGAGAGCAATCCTGGAGCGCATTACGGTATCAGCACAGCAGGCAACAGAGGCATTTGCGGTAGCGACGCAGAACATCCAACCGGGAGATAGTGCCAAGCGACTTCTCGCATTCTACGAGGATGTACGTCGAGCGTATAAAGCTTGTGAACCTCTCATCGAGTATCTCGATCCAGGAACAGTAACAGCGCACGTGAATGGTGCGCCACTACCGAAGTTGGATCCAAAGTCGACGTTCATCGAAGTCCTCGAACCGGAGGGACTACAAGTGATAGACGAACTACTGTTCGAAGACGACGTGATATCCGTCGAGCAGATAACGTTGCTCCGTGATCGTGCCGATCGCCTGTTAACAGCCATGCGATATACAGCAAGTTTGCTTCGCGCCGCCCCCTGGACTGACCGCATGATGCTGGAAAGCGTACGAACAGGAGTGATGCGTGTAACTGCAATGGGTATCACCGGCTTCGACCGACCTGCATCCAACCCGACGCTTGCAGATAACATCCCGGCGCTCGAAACGCTTCGCGACATTCTCGCCACGTACGGTCCGTGGTGCGAGGTGGCATCAACACAGAAGATTCTAGCCGAAGCTCTGTCGCATATCGATGCTGCAATAGGTGACATGAGGACACCGTTTGATGAATGTGATCGCGTTGAACTTATCCGGACCGCGCTTGATCCGTTGTATGCAGATGTTGCACGTCTGCAGACAGCGCTCCAGATCGAGTTTGCAGATGAAGTTGGTAACGGACTTGTTGTTGTGAATCCGCGTGGCATGAGCATGTTCGCCGATGATGTGTTCAACCCGTACGCTACGACGGGCATGACGGCTGTGTCGCACTCACCAGAGATGGTCGAGCTGGGACGTCTCCTGTTCTTTGATCCAGTGCTCTCATCGACTGGTGAGCGCGCGTGTGCGTCGTGTCATCAACCCGAGCTCGCATTCACGGACGGACGTAAGACGAGCCTCGCGCTTGGCAAGACGAAGTCCATTCAGCGCAACGCACCAACGTTGATCAACAGCGTGTATGCGCGTCGATTCTTCTACGATCTTCGAGCACTGCGACTCAACGACGTGATATCACACGTTGTGACGCATGAAGATGAGTTCGGTTCTTCGCTTCTCGATATGGTCGGACGCCTTCGTGATTCCGACGAGTACATGCAGCGTTTTGAACGCGCGTTCAATGTCAAGGGGCCTGAAGCAATCGACGCAACGCATGTCGGTCTCGCAATTGGTGCGTATGTCGCAACGTTGCGATCATTCAACTCACGTATCGACCGATATCTCCGTGGTGAAGCAGTCCAGATCTCGACAAGTGAACGTCGTGGTATGAACCTCTTCATGGGTAAAGCTGTGTGTGCGACGTGTCACTTCCCGCCAACGTTTGCTGGATACGTTCCACCAGCGTTTGTCGAGAGTGAATCGGAGATTCTCGGCGTACCTATGCGTGTTGATACGGCCAACGCACGTCCGGATAGCGACGTGGGTCGTGCTGCCGGCATTCGTCGCGAACACTCAGAGATCTATCGCCATTCATTCAAAACACCGACGGTGCGAAACGTTGAGCTGACGGCACCTTACTTCCATAACGGTGCGTATCAGAACCTCGAGCAGGTTGTAGACTTCTACGCACGCGGTGGCGGCAAGGGAATTGGATGGGACGTTCCGTATCAGACTCTGCCATTCGACAACCTCGACCTAACAGCGGACGACCGACGTGACATCATTGCATTCATGCGAGCACTCACCGACACGACGGGTCTGACAAAGCGTCCGACTCGCTTACCGAAGATGCGGTCGTCAACAGCACGCCGTACAATTGGTGGGGATTACTGATCAGTGATGATGTGGTCCCCCTTCGCTCACCCTTCGCTTCGCTCACCCTTCGCTTCGCTCGGGTGATGACGCTCGGGTGATGACGCTCCCACATCACTGCTTGCATTATGAACGCTGCATAATGAATACCACATTTCAAAAACATATTCATACCACGACAAAAGTTGTATCAGGAGAGATATACCTTTTGCATGTTGACACAGGAATAGGAAAAAGAAATACCCGAGAAGAAATACCCGAGATGTTTCGGGGCATTGTTATCTATTTGATTGGAGGTAGAGGATGAACGCGCGAGTATGTACAACGATACCATGGCTAATGGCCATGTGTGTTCTCATGTGCTGGGCGGGCACCACCGCAGCAGCACAAGTCAGGCAGTATGATCGAACGCTGGGCACGATCCCTTCAGTGGGCGATACGGTGTGGATGTATGCCCACGATCGTGCCAAGTCGGATGATAACAACCCAGACAGATATCCGGCGATGGCGTTTGCCGAAGGTGCGAATCTGATCTTCCGCCTCGGGTATTATGATCATGTGATCGCCGTCGATGGGCGCACCGGTCTTGAGCATGGCAGGGTGAACATCACCAAGCTCATGCAAACAAGCAGGTCTGTGACCCCCGAGGCCGTCTCCTGCACACGGGACGGCCGGCTGGTGCTGGTCAAGTACCGGGTCCGCGACACCCTGCATACGATCCTGGTATCGTATCCCGAGGGGAAGCTGGTGCAGAACTTCCCGTTCATACCGTCGAGGGAGCCGAGATTTGATGGCGGTTGGACGAGCCTGTCGCCCGACGGACGCTGGGTGGTGGCATCGGCATCAAACAATCTTACCGAGCTTCATGACCTGCAGACAGGGACAAGAGAATCAATGGGTACGTTTGAAGTTTTCGATTTTACCACAACCTCCACTGAGTTGTTGGTAGCATTGACGGGTCACGGTCCAGGCGTCAGTTTCACGGTCATCGACCTCATGAAGCAAGGTCATCCTCGGCGCACTGTCAATGGCGGCTCGAGGCTGTGGAATGCCAAGTTCTCCGACAATGGGCGCTACGCGCTGGCATATACAGGGCCGGGCACGCTCATGCGGCTCCCGCAGCTGACGGTGTTCGACCTGATGACCGGCGACACCGTCTGGCAGATCACCGGGACGCGTATTGAGGATGAGAACATTGACTCAGATGAGGACATGCTGAGCTATGCCATCAGCGCCGATGGTTCGCTGGTGTATGCCTACCGCGACGACACCGTAGCCGGCACCTACCTCAAAGGCGGATACTTCTACCGTATGCCGGATACCATACCCATTGCCCGCAGCGTGGTGCCGGGGTTGAGCTTTAAAACTGAGGTCTTTGACTGGTTCTGTGATGGCGGTCTGTCTCTCTGGTCGCCCGACCTGCGGCGACGCTTCGTCTCACCGCATCGGGGCCTTGCCCCACCATACCCCTTCACCGTCATGGCGCTGGATTACGACTTCACAACCAGCACCGGGCCCGACGCGACAACCGCCGGCAGCACCGATGCAGGTGGCGCGCCGGTGTATCCCAATCCCACCACGGGCACGGTTACACTGCCGACGTCCTACGACGGACCCATGGCGTGGTCACTATGGAGCACCACCGCAAGCCGCATCGATGGCGGACAAAGCCTGGCCGCCGGCGGCCGCCTTGTGATAACCCTGCCGCAATCCCTACCTGCCGGACGCTACATGCTCTGCGTCCATCCCGAGAATCGTCCGTCGGCGATACGTAGCTATACCATTGTGATGAATTGATCGTATCTACCTGACACTCGGGGCAGGCCTGTCTCGCCCGCACGTAATGATGATGCACGCAATGTTTCGCGGGCGATGCACGCAATGTTTCGCGGGCGATGCACGCAATGTTTCGCGGGCGATGCACGCAAATCGGTAAACGCATGTCAAACGTTAATCCCGTAGGGGC
>CAMCXP010000085.1 GCA_945883395.1 Melioribacter roseus P3M-2 | reverse complement strand
CGCCTGAACAAGGTGCTTGAAAACGAAGAAGTGCGTACGATCCTCACAGCGATCGGAGCAGGCTTCGGTGACGATTTTGATTCAGCGAAAGCACGCTACGGTAAGATCATTCTTATGGCCGATGCCGACGTGGACGGATCGCATATTCGCACACTGTTGCTGACGTTGTTCTGGAAGCACATGCCAGATCTGATCACAGACGGAAAGTTGTATATCGCGCAGCCACCACTGTACAAGCTGAAAAAGGGCAAGCAGGAGTACTACGCATACAACGATCAAGAGCGCGACGAGATCATTGTGCGTATTCGCAAGGAAAAGGCCGAGAAGAAGGCTGCCAAGAACTCTGAAAAGAATGCCGACAAGGCAGTCGAGGCAGAAGAACCGGAAGCTACGGCTGAAGAGGGCGCAAATTCCGACGGTATCGTGATTAATCGCTTCAAGGGTCTTGGCGAGATGAACCCAGACCAACTCTGGTCGACGACGATGAATCCTGAAACGCGCACGTTGCTTCGTGTGAGCATTGAGAACGCGGCAGAAGCAATGCATATCTTCGAAACATTGATGGGCGAGGCAGTCGAGCCGCGCCGTGAGTTCATCGAGCGTAATGCGCAGTACGTTCGCAACCTCGATATCTAACTATCCTGCAGTTGATGGAAACAAGTGACCCCAGGCGTCTGCACTCGCCTGGGGTCGGATTGTAGGGAGGAACCAGAGGTTCAATCCCCATACTGCTTAAACAATGCAGAAGCAGGTGAGATAGTTCCCGACATCCAGTGAGGGCTCCGAACATCGTGGAAACAGACCTACGGCTGGCTACCAGCGACGATGTCGCGCTGATTTACGATGTGGCTCGTGCCACCTGGGAGCCGACCTATCGAGATATTGTTTCGCAGGAGCAAATCGCGACGATGTTCGAGGATCTGCTGAGTATTCCGGCCATCACGCGACAGATCGAGCAGAACGAAGGCACCTACGCTCTTGCGCTAGAAGGCAATACCGCAGTTGGCTTTGCATACGTCAACTGCTGGCCAGACGAACCTCGACGATACAAGCTGCATAGGCTGTACGTCAGGCCTGCCGAACAGCGCAGTGGTACAGGCAGACGCCTGCTGGAATGGGTCGAACAATATGTGTTCGATCTTGGCGCACACGAACTCATCCTTAACGTCAGCCGGTACAATTCTGCAGTAGACTTCTATCTCAAGCTCGGGTACGAGACCATCGATACTGTTGATGTCCCATATCGCGAGTACTGGCTAAACGACTATGTAATGAAAAAGGCCCTGCGTTAGCAGGGCCTTTTGTGTTCTTGTCATGTCTGGATACAGGCTTCTTAGTAGCGATAGTAGTCCGGCTTGTATGGCCCCTTGACCTCGACGCCGATGTACTTGGCTTGCTTGACATTGAGGACTTCGAGCTCTACGCCGATCTTCTTGAGATGGAGGCGTGCAACCTTTTCGTCGAGCTCCTTCGGCAGCGTATAGACTTCATTCTTGTATGACTTGAAGTTGTTCCACAACTCAAGTTGTGCGAGAACTTGGTTGGTGAACGAGTTCGACATCACGAATGATGGGTGACCCATTGCGCAACCGAGATTTACAAGACGTCCTTCAGCGAGAACGATGATGTCCTTCTTGCCGATAGTGTAGAGATCGACCTGTGGCTTGATTTCGATCTTCGACTTGCCGAAGTTCTTGTTGAGCCACGCCATGTCGATTTCGTTGTCGAAGTGGCCGATGTTGCAGACAATCGCCTTGTCCTTCATCGCGCGGAAGTGCTTCTCAGAAATGATGTCGCAGTTACCTGTTGCCGTCACTACGATGTCGGCTTCCTTCACGGCGTCGATCATCTTCTTCACTTCGAATCCATCCATCGCAGCTTGCAGCGCGCAGATCGGATCGATTTCCGTGACGATCACGCGGACACCTGCGCCAACCAATGAGGCTGCAGAGCCCTTACCGACGTCGCCATAGCCAGCTACAACAGCAACCTTGCCGGCAAGCATTACGTCGGTAGCACGACGAATCGCGTCGACCAGTGATTCCTTGCAGCCGTACTTGTTGTCGAACTTGCTCTTCGTAACAGAGTCATTCACGTTGATCGCTGGGAGTGGAAGCGTGCCAGCCTTGACGCGCTCATAGAGGCGGAGCACGCCCGTGGTAGTCTCTTCCGAAAGACCGCGGATAGCTTCAACGAGCGCAGGGTACTTGTCGAGTACCATGTTGGTGAGGTCGCCTCCGTCGTCGAGAATCATGTTGAGCGGCTTGCGATCCTTGCCGAAGAACAACGTTTGCTCGATGCACCAGTCGAATTCCTCCTCGTTCATGCCCTTCCATGCAAACACCTGAATGCCGGCCTTTGCAACCGCTGCAGCGGCGTGGTCCTGCGTTGAGAAGATATTGCAGCTCGACCATGTGACTTCAGCGCCTAGGTCGACCAGTGTTTCGATCAGCACAGCTGTTTGGATGGTCATGTGAAGACAGCCCGCTACGCGAGCGCCCTTCAATGGCTTCTTGCCCTTGAACTCCTGGCGGAGTGCCATCAAACCGGGCATTTCGACTTCCGCGAGGCGGATTTCCTTACGACCCCACTCAGCGAGGTCCATATTGGCCACGGCGAATTGTCCGGGCTTGTGAGCGATCTGACCCTTAGCGACGCGACTTGGCGTTTTGAGTGCCTTCGGTGACGCCGAGCTCTTGCTCACGCCGTTAGTATGCACGCCGTTAGTCGACGCTACGGTCTTGTTCTTCTTCTTGACGGTCGTTGTAGCCATACGAGATGTAGTAGGTGAGAAAGTGATCAAGCAAAGTTCTGGGTAAACACGTCACGGAGGTCAAGATGTTCCCACGGGAACTCATGACGTCCAAAATGTCCGTACGCAGCCGTCGGACGGTAGATCGGACGGCGCAGATTGAGGCGATTGATGATGCCAGCCGGTGTCAGGTCGATTTCCTTCCAGATGAAGGCTTCCAGTTCCCGCTCGTTCACAGCCGATGTGCCGTGGAGGTTCACATTGATCGACACCGGTTGCGCCACACCAATTGCGTAAGCGAGCTGGATTGTGCACTCGCGTGCGATTCCAGCGGCAACGATATTCTTTGCAAGGTGGCGCGCAGCATAGGCTGCAGAACGGTCGACCTTTGTTGGATCCTTGCCCGAAAACGCACCACCGCCGTGTGGTGCACGACCACCATACGTATCAACGATGATCTTACGTCCCGTAAGCCCCGTGTCACCGTGTGGCCCACCAATTTCGAACACACCAGTTGGGTTGACGTGGTACTTGGTTGCTGGTGTGATCAGATGTTCTGGGATGACGGCCTTCACGACGTTCTCGATCACGTCTTCTGTGATGCGCTTCTGAGCATTCACCATTGGGTCGTGCTGTGTCGATACAACGATCGTATCAACGCTCACAACTTCACCGTTATCGCCATACACCACAGAAACTTGTGCCTTTGCGTCCGGACGCAGGTATGGCATCAGAACCGCGTCGTTCTTGCGAATGTCGGCCAAGCGCTTCACGAGTTTGTGCGAGAAGTGGATTGCCGACGGCATGTACTCGTCGTTCTCGTTCGATGCATAACCGAACATCATGCCTTGGTCGCCAGCACCGCCTGTGTCGACACCGGCAGCGATGTCGGGGGATTGACTGTTGATCACGTTGATCACGGCACACGAATCAGCTTCGAAGCGATACTCGCCGCGGTCGTAGCCGATCTCGCGAATCACCTTGCGTACAAGCTTGGGGAGATCGATGTAATGCGTTGTTGTGATCTCGCCACCAACAACGATCATACCTGTTGTTGCAAAGCATTCGCACGCAACGCGTCCAGTTGGATCGTTGGCAAGAACTTCATCGAGGACAGCGTCAGAAACCTGATCGCAAACCTTGTCGGGATGTCCTTCGGATACCGACTCTGAGGTGAAGATGTATTGCATGAAACCGAGGAAAAGTGATAGAGCGAGAACTGTTTAGTTACTGTGAGAGGCGGACGATGGAGGCATCGCCGATGTTGATCGATGAGAAGCGGCCAGTGACCTCGGCGTTCTCACCGATGATCGACTGATCAAGTGCGATGTCGCATACCGTTGCAGCGTCGCTCACGATACTATCGCGCAGGATGGCATTACGTACAACAGCGCCCTTCGAAATCGACGCGTAGGGTCCGATCACGGAATGCTCAACAATTGCAGATGGATCAACGTGCACCGGCGGTACAAACACGCATCCTTGTGGAGCAGTCGGCATTTCGTTGCGCTTGGTGAGCAGGAAGCGATTGGTTTGGAGTAGTGTTTCCGGCTTGCCACAATCGTACCATCCATCAACGGAGAACGTGGTGAATTTTTCGCCACGATCGACCATCAGTTGCAGAGCATCAGTGAGTTGGTACTCGCCCTTTGTGCGCATGTCGTGTGTGATGAGTGTCTCCAACGCGCTGCGCAGCTCTGTTGGACGGCTGATATAGTAGAGTCCGACGATCGCCATGTTCGATACTGGTGTCTCGGGCTTCTCGACTAAGCGGCTTACAAAGCCACCTTCTTCGATCACTACACCGAAGCGACGTGGATCGTCGACATACTTCACGCCAAGCGACGAGAACTGTCGCGACGAGAGAACAGACAGATCAACATCAAACACGGTATCGCCAAGAATGATCAGCACCGGTGTTTCACCTAGCGATTCGCGTGCGCACCAGATCGCATGACCAAGGCCAAGCATTTCATCTTGCTCAACAAACGTTACATCGAGTGTGTAGTTCGACGCGATGTAGTCTTCAACAAGCTCACCTTTGTATCCCGTGATAATCGTGGCGCTTGAGACGCCTTGCGCGACAAGTGAGTCGAGGATGTGACCCAGAATTGGTTTGCCCGCAACGTTGACCAATACCTTGGGCAACGAGTGTGTGAAGGGGCGAAGTCGGGTGCCGATACCGGCTACAGGAATGATGGCGTGCATGGTCGGCAAAGATACGGGGCGCAGGCGACCTAGTTGATCTTCAAGACCTGTCCGCGGCGAACATTTGCAGATCGGCGGAGCGAGGGGTTCTTGGCCTTCAGGGCGTCGATCGTGGTGCCATGGCGCTCAGCAATCTCTGTGAGGGTGTCGCCGGCCTTTACGCGATACGTCGGTGGTCGGTTCATCCGCTCGGACTCCTCTGCCAATGCGGCCAGTTGGCGTTTGGACAGACTTGTCTCGATGGTGATGGTTGCACCCAATTGCAGAGCGGTATTCCGCTTCATGCGATTGAGTGCGCGAATGCGGTCGATGGCGGTTTCGTAGCGCGAGGCAAGCAGTTGAAGCGTCTCGCCCTTGCGAACGCGGTGCTCAATAGTGCGCGTCACTGAGAGCTGCTCAACCTTTGGCTCACGCGCCGCGGGAGTGGCATTGATCGCCACTACGAGCGTATCGCCAATCCGAATGTTATCAGTGCCAGACGTCAGACCGTTCCATGTCCGCAGATCACTGAGGCTTGCCAGATACCGACGAGCAATTGACGTGAGGTTGTCGCCCGAACGCACAACGTGGTGGGTGCGCGTTGTACCTGAAGTCGACGTTGTGCTAGGAGGCACTGACGTTTGAGTGGCTGTTGTAGCTGCCGTCTCGGCTGGCTGCTCGGCTGCTTGACGAGTAGCCGAGGTCGACGGAATGCGAAGGACGGAGCCGCGTCGAAGCTTTGCCTTGTAGCCGTTAAGACTGTTGAGTTCGGCAAGTTCTGCGCCCGATATACCATAGCGGCGCGCGATAGTCACGAGCGTCTCACCACGACCAACCTTGTGTGTAATGAACGGACGCTTCTCGGCGTCAGTGAGTGCGGCATATCGTTTCCGAAACTCTTCTACTGCACCCTTGCGAACCTTGAGGTTGTAGGTTCCAGATGGCGGTGTGGCCTTGCGGACGAGTTCAGGGTTGAGCTCACGGAGCGAATCGACCGACATCCCGGCGCATTGTGCAAGGGCTGCGAATTGCACCGCCTCGGTTACCGTGACGATCTCATATTCGTGCGGCGCATGGAGCTTAATCGAGTCGTCGCCAAAGCCATACTGCTCGCGGTTTGCCGCAATGAGCGACGTTGCGATGAAGCGCGGGACGTACTGCTGGGTCTCTCGGGGAAGGAATGGGCGCACCTGCCAGAAATCTGGCTTCTCGAGACCCGACTTACGAATCGCTCGACGTACACCACCTCCGCCGCAATTGTAGGCAGCAAGCGCTAAATGCCAGTCGCCAAGGTCGCCGTACAGATCCTTCAAGAATCGCATCGCGGCACGCGTAGCCTTTTCAGGATCTCTGCGTTCGTCCACCCAATACGTCACATCAAGGTCGTACTCCTCGCCTGTTGGCTGCATGAACTGCCACATGCCCATTGCTCCTACGCGCGAGAGCGCATTTGGCGACAAACCAGACTCAACGATTGCCAGGTGAGCGATCTCGGGTGGCATGTTCTCTTCATTGGCGATGCGTCTGATCATGTCGAACCAGCGCCCAGTGCGCTCGAGCGACACGCGCATGAACTTTCGTCCAACTGGTCGGTTGGCAAAGAATTCGATGTTTTTCTGCACGAACTCGTTATACGTCAGCGGAATTGTTGTGCTCGGCAGAAGCTTCGGTGGCTCTGGCGCTGGAACGGCGATTGTTCCGACCGTGGGTTTCGCCGATTCGATCTCTTCGAACAAGCGCTCGCGCAGGATGAAGACGGATGAATTTTCGTTGAGGTTGTCGATGTTTTGGATGTACGACTCGTAATCCTCGATCACGGCCTGGACGAGATCTGTGAAGTCGAGGTTCTCTTCAATCCGGGGATACGACGCCAGATTGTTGAGCTCGGCAATAGCCGCTTCGAACTGCTCGGCAGCGAGCACTGTGTCCTTCTGTTCAACCAACGTCAGCGCTCGGAGATAGCGTTTCCGTGCTCGTTCAAGATTGTTGGTTACTTCGGGGTCCCATTCACCCGCGGTCGATGTTTCCTCGTCCAAATCGCTGAACTCATCAGGAAAGACGGGCCGCTTACGTGCTGAATCAGGGATGGGCAGACGTCCCGCGCGGACGACAGAAGTGGTATTCGGCGTTTCAGAGCCGCGAGCCGCGGTTAGTTCGGATAGGATGCACACCAACACGGCGGCCAGTAGCCACAATCCTCGTGAGTTGGTGCCGATCCTCAGGCTCATCCGTTTCCTTCAAATGGGGAGAAGCGCGCCGAAGCGCAGAAGCCACAAATATACGCCGAAGCGCAATAGGACGGCAAACCCAGGGAAGGATTGTCCATGAACGGAAGTTCATGATTTATCGAGCCTTAGCTCGGTTATTCGCTATCGTAAACCTTGCTGTTTCCACGCCTGGATGGTTGCAAGCGTACAGTCGTCCAGTTTGCCACCGCTTGGTGGCATTGCGGCAAATCCAGCGAGATGAGCCATCGAACCGTAGAGCCGACCCGACGTTGCCATCGTGGCCACAACGGTACGGTCGGCAAGGTTGATGCCAGCGCTCGGATTCGTGCCGCTGTGGCAGCCGGTGCAGGAGCGCTGCATGATGGGCTGGACGTGCGTGGTGTAGGTCGCATTTGTCGTGTCGCAACCCGCGCTGTCCTTCGAGCAGTCGCGATTGCGAGCCCCCTCGCGAATCCAGCGTGCGACCAAGGCGATTTGCTCGGCTGTGAGCGAACGTGGCGGGGGAGGCATGATTTCGTCGCGATCGGTTTCGATCAGCGAGCGGTAGAGTTTCGACTCGGCAGGATTGCCGGCTCGCACGATGCGCTCCGATCCTTGCATGATGGATGTATACGACGTGAGGTCGACGTCTTCTTCGGGGTCGATTGCATCATGGCATTCCGCCATGGTGCAGTTCGAGATGAGCATCGGGAGAATGTCGCGAGTAAAACACACGGCACTGTCGCTGCCGCCACCGGTTGTGTCGACCGATCCGCCGGTGGTATCGGTGTACTCATCATCATCACGTGGATGGTAAGGTCCGCCGATGTAGTCTGCACACGCAGACATAACGAGCGAAACCAGAGCGAGGAGTACAAAACGACATAGCATGCTGCAAGATACCCTCGCAGCATGCTACGGTTACACCCACCACCGAAAACTTAGTATCGAAGGATCGCCGCCACGCCGGTTGCTGTGGGCATTGCCTGCGCAGGCAGTACATGAACGGTGCCCTTCATGCTCATCACCATCACGGCCAGATCATCGAGCACGTCGTCGATGTCCGGCTGGCTAAGATCGTCGAACGTGATGTCGCCTGTAACGGGATGAATCTTCCCGGGCACTTCGCGTTGATCCTCGACGAGGAGCGTGTCGATACGACCCTCAACGGCAGCATGGGCAACCTGTACGATATCATCCAGACCGTTCCAACGTGTAGCAGCGCTCCGATAGAGGTCGATCAGATTCAGACTGCGCTTGGTCGCGAGTGGCTCGATAATCGACCACGCACGCTTCGTCATTTCACGTCGATCGAGGGCATGTGGATGTGTTACGATCGCATCAGCAAGGATCTTCTGATTGCGTGTGATGCGACGAAACTCACCAACCAATTCAGTTACACCGCAGAGGATCAGCGGCAGACCTTCGGCGCGTGAGACACGTTCGAGAACGGTACGATCAACGACACGAAAAAACTTCT
>CAMCXP010000084.1 GCA_945883395.1 Melioribacter roseus P3M-2 | reverse complement strand
CGCATCGACGGCAACGGCCTCGCCGCCTAACACTTCAGCCAGTGTTCCACGACCGACGCGCCTCCACACATCCATTTGCCAGAGTCGATCCTGCGCATGAGCGACACCCTGCGCAAACACGACGTCCTCGAGCGATTTGCCAACGATATGCGGAATACCAAAGCTATTCCGATAAATACTAACCGTGTCGTCAACGGTCGCTTGTTCTTCTTGATACGGCACTGGATGACTTCTCGTTGCGAGAAGCACAGCAAAGAGAACGAAGCATCCTGCAAGTACGCATGCGGTGATCGTCAAGCCAATCGCACTTTGCAGCCACGTACGCATCATAGCCACTTTGCCTCACGATACCACTGTACCGTATCGCGGATGCCTTCGAGCAACGACATCTCCTGACGATACCCAAAATCTCGACGGGCCTTGTTTGTGCTACAGATCCAGTACTTCTGCGTGAGATCAATACCTTTCTCGTAGTCCAACACAGGTGGCTTTCCAGACAGTTTCCCAAGGAAGCCAACAGTTCCAGCTATCGAGAGCACAACAACATGCGGTAGGCGTATGCGGAACAACTTGCGCTTTCCGATGACAGTCGCGGTGACTGCTGAGATCTGATCCCATGTGTAGGTTTCATCGGATGAAACGAAATATGTTTTACCAACAGCATTCGGAGCAAATGCTGCATCGACGATACCGCGAGCTAGATCACGGACATGGATAAGGCTTAGGCGCTTTTGATCAAAGCCGATGAACGAGGCCACGCCCTTGTTAATCGTTTGAAAGAAGGTAAGGATTGCTTCGTCGCGCGGACCATACACAGCTGGTGGACGAATGATGGTCCATGGAATGTCCGTACAGGAGATTACAGCCTCTTCCGCCAATTTTTTTGTGCGTCCGTATGCTGTAATCGGATGAAGCGGGGACTCTTCCGTAACAGGTTCATCACCATATGTTGCCGGACCACATACTGCAAGTGAACTAATGTGCACAAACCGTTGCAACGACGGTGTATAGGCTCGCACAGCATCGAGAAGATTCTGGGTTGCATCACGGTTGCCACGAAGGAATTCCGCTTCATTCTTGGCTGCAGTCAGACCGGCAACGTGGATGACAACATCCATCCCTTCGACTGCACTCTTTAACGAGTGAACGTCGAAGAGCGATCCATCGACGCGTGTTACATCTTTCCCCTCAAGCCAGCGAAAATTGCTCGTCGCGCGCGCGATGTAGTACACATCATGTCCGCGCTCAAGTAAGACGTCCACGACGTGGCTTCCAACAAACCCCGTCGCCCCAGTGACCAAAACCTTCACGCTGTTCTCCTTACTCATTTTAACGTGTAATTGCGATTGGCAACGATCGGACATGTCGACCGTGTTCGTAGACGATGATGTAGGTGCCACTTGCGAGGTGTCCAACATCGAAGCGCAACACAAAGCTTCCTGGGGGCAGCATCGACGCCAAAGGCGTCGCCACATGATCTCCAGACATTGCGTACATCGTGATTCGCGTCTGATCGCTTGTAATCGTTGAGATGCCTAATTCTATGCTTGAGTTATCGTTGCGAATCACACGTGCATCAACACGATTTGTTAGATCAGCTAGCTCAGCCGAAATGATGCAGGAACCTAGCACAGCTATACGACCATTGCGGCCTGTTATCTGAACCTTACTCGCAATCACCGAGTCGATGGTCACTGGAGTACTTGCAACTGGCGCTAGATATGTTTGGAACGAGATTGAGGTAAGCTGCTGCGTAGGTAGAATGGGCTGCGTATGCGTTACGTCAATGACTGCACGACCAGGTCTGACCTCACGCACAAACGCAGTCTCTCCACGAGATCCAACTGACGCTGTGATAGGTCGGACCAAGGATGCGTCATATGAAAGAAAGACTGTCATCTCACGGAGATTTGCACTGTCGAGAGCGGAGATCGACTCAAGTGCCAGCGGAACTTGCACGGTTGTGCCTGCTGTACCCACAACATCGAGTGGAGCAACAAGCATGACACCCGTAATTGTACCCTCAGATACCGTAGATCCGCGCAGTCCTACGACGAACGTGTCTGAACATAGCCCGCTAGTCATAACCCGTAGAGCCTGAGCATCAACACGGTCGTAACCTACGAACGCATACTCGACGATAGCCTGAAGAGATTCGGCTGGTGCGAGAATGGCTGGCAAGGTTGGACCTGGAGCGAGAAGTATGAACGGTGCGATCAGACCATCTATTGCGGCAATGGAAATGGTGTCACTTCCTGTGTTTGTAACAGTGAGTGTTGTGGTTGCGCGCTGACCGTTCCCGAGAGGTCCGAGAACAGCCTGGTTGACTACTGCCGACCAACGGCGTTCCGTCGCTGTGACGCGAATCGGAATAACGAACTCCGTGTCACACGGACCGATGGAGAGTGTGATTGTTCCAGAATTGACACCGTCTACAAGTGGAGATGCTGCTACCACGTCGACGATGAGTGTATCGCGGAAGAACGAACCGACTTGCAGAGTCGTTGTAAATGGACCAGTTATCCGAACGTCATTCACGCGAGATCGAAGTCCTGACAGCCCCTTAGCAACAAACACAACTTGTGCTGATGGCATAGACGAATCGTCGCACGGACGGATCGTTCCTAACGATAGCGATGTCGTAGATGGCGTGTACGACGGTGCAATCACGAGTCCTTCGAACGAAACCGGTACCCGGAGGTCGCACGGTGTCGCTATGACGACTGCCGAACGAGTAATCGGACCCGGTGTAACGGGTGCAACAATACGAACGGGAACATTTCTCGATGACGACGGCGGAATCGCGACAGATGGACCGATCAATGAGACACCGTCTGCACTCTCAATACGCTCGATTATGACACGAACAAGCGACGTGTTTGTCACGGTAACAATCGTATCGATTTCTGATTGACATGACAGCAAGACGCCGAGGTCGGTGACTTCTGGATCAACGGTAAACGTGGGCTGATAGCTCGCTGCCTGTACCTGAGCGCGCAGCGTGTCGCTACACGTAAGGGAGGTAAACGGGAATGCGATTTGTTGTGTCACGCCCTGGTTGAGATCAGCGCCTAGCGGTCGGTACTGGATCTGAATCTGCAGTGAGGATCCTGGCGCGACTGGCTTAGGAGCTGGGAAGTCTGTGAGCAAGTAGAATGGCGGACGAACTTGTGGAACTTGCACAACGAGCTCGCCTTGACCATTGTTGTTGATCAGGAATGTCGAGTCGACCTTGACAATCGATGACGGACACGCTGAGAACGTGCCGAAATCGACAAGTGCGCGATCGAGACTTGCAGCACTCTCAACCTGCTCACCAGTGAGCGCGATAGGAATCGCTAGAGAGCAGGGAAGCGCTATAAAGACAGCCTGCCCGTTAAACGTACCCGACGACGGTGGTGCAAACGTTATGCGCACCTGCTGCGACTGTCCAGCCTTGATGACAAATCCAGGTGCCGGCGAACGCAGCGCAAAGCCCGGGGGAAAGGTTGTCGATGCAATCGTAACATCAACCATACCAGAATTTACAAGCAATATGATCTGCTCGCGCGACGACTCGCAACTGCCAAGCTTGCCAAACGCGACACTGCTTGCAGAAAATTCTACGCGCACGTCTTGAATGCGGACTCGCACAATGGGAGAAACGCCCGGACAACCCTCATTCGAAGCTGTTCTGACAATGTAGTCGCCACCTTGACGTACGATCAACGATCTGGCTGTTTGGCCCGCTATCACTTGTCCATCGCGGATCCATTCATACGATGCTGCATCCGTGAGAGCTGTGATTGTCAAGGAGTCGCCAACACAGAGCTGTTGCGTACCACGAGGTGTTACATCGACTTCCTTCGCTGGTAGCGATGTAATCGTTATAGGTTCTGATGTCGACGAACACCCGCCAGTAGCTGTGATCGTCAGTCGGTATGTTCCTGGTTGCCGCACAACAATTCGTGTTGTACCACCAACAGGGACGGGAGCGCCGTCGACGGTCCAATCGTATCGATCTGCAACAGTTGAAGTTGTAAGTGCTAACGTATCTCCAACACACACTTGCAGCTTCGACGCCGCAATCACTGGCTTCGCAGGATTGGGCTTTGAGATAGCTGGCGATTGTGCGAATCGAGTCTCGGTGTACTGACGACCGCGTGCCGTTGTGTCATCCGTGCGAGGGAGCTGTTCATCAGCTGAATACCGATACCCGTACACACGGTACGTGTACGTTTCGCCGCATATGAGATTGAGGGAATCTGACAACTGGTATCCACCATCTAGCACGGGGCGGACGTCGAGCACCACGGCCGATCCGATGCGTTGCCCCTTCGAGATAATCGTACCGTCAACAATGCCATTGGACGGAAACGTAGCGAAGCCAAGCGTATCACGGAGGATGACATATCCAGTTGTTCGATCAGTAGGTCGCGTATCGTCAACAGGTGTCCATTCAATCTTGTGTTCCTTCGCAGTTTGACTCACCAGAACGACTGTTGGGGTACTCGTCCACTGCGGCTCGCGCGTCGTGCGCCAGAACCAGTGATTGATGTTCTGAACTCCAGCGTTGGTACGAGCGAGGTCAAAGCGATTTGGCAATCCCTTCGAATCATTAAACCCGCCCACGACAGAATCTTTGGTGAGTCCCACGCCATACGCGGCCAACGTTCTCCCCGTAACACGGCATGAACGGCCAGCTCCAACTGACGTTGAATCGAAGTTCACCTTCGGTGATGGGATGGAATTATACGCGGCACCCGTCGGCTTGTTGTGACCAAGTGCGTGTACGTGCGACGTATCTGCCTTGACGATCTGCAGGACGTCGCCAGCATCAGCAATGTTCAGATCTGCGAGATCTGATGGAGGGGCGAAGTACTGTGTCGTGAAATAACGTACATCGCGCGATGAAAGCTCGAGGTACCCATCGGCTGCCGAGGAGTCGATCCTGGCGGTTACAGGCATTAACCGGTGCCAAAGCACGATAATCGTACCTGCACGAAGGTTCCTCCACAACGGAATGTCATTGAATTTTGGTCCACCTTGGCGTGTCACTTGCCCTGTATTTGCATCCGTTAGCGCCCATCCGACAACATTCAGGTTGTCCTTAACGACAAGCAGCTCGGTCCACTCACTGCTAACGTCCTGAATGTTAAAGTACTCACTCACAACCATCTCTTGTGAGCGCAACGATACTGTGGCGAACGCCGATATGAGCGATGCAATAACGAGGAGAACAAGCGACCGTTTCATGGTATCCTTCACCGTGCGTGTGCCCGAGATTCATATCCACGGAAATTGCTGTCAACAAACGAGGGGGCACGCAAAGCATACCCCCTCGGAGATTACGTAGTCAACACCAATCGGATGATTGGTGATTACTTGATGACGACGAACGACTGTGTTGCTGCCATACCGTTGACAGTTGTGATCACAGTGTACGTACCAGCTGCAAAGCTTGATACGTCGAGACCAATACGGTGGTTTCCTACTGCAAGCTCACTAGCCGCAATAGTCGCAACCGTCGCACCAACACCATTGACGATACGGATCGTTACAGAGGCTGGCGCAGTCACAGTAAGATCGACATGCGCAGCACCCGTTGATGGGTTCGGAGAGATGCGACCGACAGTTGTGCCGGCAACGACGTCTTCATCAACACCAACAACCGACGGACGAACAGTAACATTTGATGTGTCTGAGATAACATCACCGCACTCAGAGCGGACACGGCACCAGCACTTACCAGCATCGCCATTTGCTGCTGCAGCAACGGCAAACGTTGGAGCAACTTCACCAGCGATCTGTGTGCCATCCTTGAACCATTGATACTGCACCGTTCCAGCGCCTGTAGCTGCAATTGTGATCGACAGTGGCTGACCAACTTGGACAGAAACAGTTGCAGGCGGTTGTTGTGTGATCTCCGTTGCTGGGCGGACCGTGACGGTTGCCACATCCGACTCGATTGAGCCGCATGATGTACCAATGCGAACGCGGTATGCACCACCACGAGACGCCGTTGCATTTGCAACAGTCAGCGTAGCTGATGTTTCACCCGGGAGGGCAGTGCCATCCTTCGACCACGCGTAGGAGACTCCGCCAGCTGCCGATACGGAAACGTTAAGAGAGAACGCAACACCGGCACATACGGATGTGTTCTGAGGTTGCTGAGTGATCGACGGTGTCGAAGCGATAACAAGTTCAACTGATTCTTGCGCCGCTTGTGATGGATTGTCTGCGAGTTCTGCACGAAGGATGTAGTCGCCCTCATCAGCAGCCGTAATGTTGGCAATCACAAGTGTTGACGTTGCAGTGCCGGAGTAATGTCCACCATCAACCAGAGGCGAGCCATTGCGCCACCAACGAACAACGAGGTTGTCGCTCTTCGGATTGGCGTACGCCTGACCCGAAATTGTCGCCGAGAGACCGGCACATGCATTTACTGTTGGGGTAGCGAATTCCACGTATACACCCGTTGTGAAAACGCGAACCATGCGGGACGTTGCTGTTCCGCATATGCCATTTACAACACAGTAATAGTCCGGTGCGATGTCAGCAGCTTCGACACCACGGATTTCAAGGCGATTCGACGTTGCGCCGAAGTACTTCTTACCCTCGACAAGCATCGTTTGACCCTTGTACCACTGGTATGAGATTGCCTCATCAGGAATCTCAGCTTCTACCGTCAGTGTCGCTGTTTGACCAAGTGCTACAGGAACATTACGTGTTTGATTGACGATGCGTGTAGGACGAGCAACGCGTATGTGCGCTGTGTCCGTGACGGTGTTACCGCATGTGCCAAATCCCCAGATCCGGCAATGGTAATACCCCGACGTGTTGTACTGGGCGTCAGTGATCTGAAGGAGCGGGCTTGTTGCGCCTGGAATCGCTGAGCCGTTCTTGTACCACTGGTATGCACGAACGGCACCACTTGTAAGAGCGAGGAGAGAGTGCTGACCGCCTAGACACAGATTCTTTGAAGAAGGGGACTGCGTAACAATGACTTCCGATGCGACGGCGAATGCAGTAGTTGTCGCTGAGATATCGGTACGCTCAACACCAGTAACGCGTATGCGACACTGACCAGCGAACTCGATTGCTGGAACCGTCCAAGCCGCTAAACCTGCGGCTGCAGGTACTGTCGCCACAATCTCCCACGAAAGACCATTTGTGCGAGAAAACTCAATACGAACGTTCGTCGTTCCGCGAGCAAGGAATCGTGTTGTTGCTTCCTTGCCAGCGCAAAGCGTATCACCAGTGGCAGGTGATGTAACCGTGATGCGTGGCGTTTCAAGGACGATTGGCGTTGCGAAACCACCAGGCGTTGCGTACGACGATGGGTTGGTGTTGATACCATTCCAGATACCATCGTTCGAAGTCACCGTATAGACGATTGCATTTGTACGATAGTCGCGCTCTTCAATACGACGAACGCCGTTCGGAAGTGTGTTCGGAATGAATGTTGCCCATGCACCTGCCGAGTTTTGACGTGTCGCGTAGAATGCTTCTGCGCCATTGATTGCCGTACCGAGCGACTGGATAGCAGCCACAGTTACCGGACGCCCTGTGCCAGTTGTGTTATCGTAGAGCAGAACGTAGTTCTTCGGCGTAAGCTGCGACTGATTGTCTGCAATGCCTGTGGCTTGAGTTGCCGCTGTGCCGAGACGGATGACTTGTGACGTTTGGTTGAGCTCGAACATTCGCATCATACGACCTTGGTTGTCACCGAGAGCAACACGCCAGAAGATCGTGTTTCCTTCCTGGAAGTCGGGATTGGTCGAAGCAACAAGATTCACCCAAACAGACATCGATGTCTCGTTTGAGAGCGTCGAAAACTGCGAGAATGTTCCGTCTGTTGTCAAGTTCTTTGATGACGCATAAACGTACGTATTCGAATTCGCATTAAAGTGAATATTGAAACCACCACCTACACTTGTTGCGGTTTGCGTTGTCGAAAGACCTGTGTTGTAGCGATATGTTGTATTCGGCTGCAGACCCGTGAACGTTACACGTGCAAACACCGGAACAGGAAACGCCTGCGTGCTTGAATTACATGTACCTGATGCCACGCGCGACTGGATAAACTGCGGAACGATGTCCGTGTTCATTGCTGGAGTGGCGAACGCCGTTGTAAATGGCAGCGTCTGAGCTGGCAATCCCGGAATATTCACTTGAAGTTGATACGTGCCAGGTGCCGATACCGCAATGTTTGCAAACGTTGCAACACCCTGAACCGCCGAAACTGATGTAGTGCCAGTAAGAACGCCTGGACCACTCACGCGCACGATCGACAATGTCGATGCATAGTTGGCATCAACAACGTTGTCTGCACGGAACACGCTGATTGTGATCGGATTGAATGCAACGCCTGCATATCCGTCTTGTTGTGCTCCAGTAATCAACGCGTATGAAGCCGGACCCTGGACGGTAAATGCGTTGCTGTTGCCCAGTGTCAATCCAGTTGCACTGGCGCGAATCGACACGCCTGCTTCAACAGTGTTATACGCCACGTTGGTAAACTCTGCTGTGCTTTGTCCTGCTGCAATGGTACCCGTGAGTGTTCCGCTGAGAATGCCCGTGCCAGTGTTGAGCGAGAGCGTTACCGGAGTCGCAACAGTAACATTCTTGGCTGCGCCCAACGCGTCTGT
>CAMCXP010000083.1 GCA_945883395.1 Melioribacter roseus P3M-2 | reverse complement strand
ACGACACCAATCCGATCGAAGCCGGTCTTGGATGGATCACTAAGCTTGCCAAGGGTGAGTTTAACGGTAGCGACGTCATCGGGAAGGTCAAGGCCGACGGACCGACGCGCAAACTTGTTGGCTTTGTGATGCGCACCGAGAAGCTGATCCCACGTAATGGCTATCCTATCGTAGCCAATGGCGTAACGGTGGGTCACGTAACTAGCGGTAACACTTCACCAGGCTTAGGTGTCGGCATCGGTCTCGGCTATGTGCCAACGGAGCTCAGCGCACCTGGTACGATGATCGAACTCAGCGCACGCAACACGATGTTCCCAGCGGAAGTCGTCAAGATCCCGTTCCTCTAAGCGTTACGGTTCTACAACTTCAATCGCTACGCGAGCTGTACCGGAGCGGATCATATCCAGCTCCTTGGCAGCGCCTTTCGAGATATCGATCAGTCGCGTGTGTTTCCAGGGTCCGCGATCAGTCACGCGCACCACAACGGAGCGACCGTTGGTAAGATTCGTCACGCGCACGTGTGTGTTGTACGGCAACCACCGATGTGCGCACGTAAGATCGTGCATGTCATACGTTTCGCCACTGGATGTCTTCTTGCCGTGGAATGCTTCGGCGTAGTACGACGCTACGCCCGTATCGCGATCTGATCGCATCACATCAGCCGTTACGCTATCTGAAAGCGTCTGCCCGAGCTTTACGTCGATTCGGCGATGACGATCGGCGAGCGAGGCCACAACGGCAGCATCGATCTGTGGAGCTGGTTCGACACTCGGCGTCGATACGGTGTCGGGCACAGAGTCAGCTGCAGCAGCTTGTGCGGTGGCGTATTGCTCCTCGATCCGCTTCGCATCGGTAAGAGCTCGCTGGGCAACACGACGTAGTGAGTCGCTGCGCATGCGTATGAACATTGACTCAATGCGCAGGGAATCACTCCGACGCCATTGAACGCCCCAGATACGTTTAACACTGTCGGCCTGACGTTGCAGGCTTGCTGCTTGCGTGCGGAGTTCGTCAACGCGTGGATCCTGTGCATGCACACTGAGCAGCATCGTCCACAGAAACAACGGCACAGCGATAATGAGAACCCGCATCATTTCAGCCTACAGATGTTGTGCGATCTGTCGACGACGCAGCACATCAACGAGATCGCGGACGTCTTCGGCCTGGCCACGGTGACAGATCATGATGGATGTATCGGTCTCGATAACAATCACATTATCGATATCGACGAGCGAAATCAGACGTCCGCTCGAACCACTCACAAGGCTGTTCGTTGTGTTCAGCGCAACAACATTACCCTCGAGCACATTGTTACGTCCATCCTTCATCGACAGGCGGTACACCTCGTCCCACGATCCGACGTCGCTCCACCCGAAAGCGCCCTGGACAACGCCAATCGTTGTGTCCTGTTCAAGTACACCCACATCGAAGGAAACCGAGCGCATCTGACGGTAGATACTCTCGAGCATCTCGTGCTCACTTGGTGTACCAATGTGTCGTGCAAATCCTTGCAACAGAGGTGCATGATCCGGCAAGTGCGCATCCATCGAGCGTTGCAGTGCACCAATTGTTCCAACAACAATGCCGCTGTTCCACACGAAATCGCCGGCATCAAGGAAGCGTTGTGCCGTGGCAACGTCTGGCTTTTCGGCAAACACGTGGACAGACTTCACCACATCAGCCAGAACAGGGTTATCGGTATGTATATCGTCGCCTACCTGAATGTATCCGTAGCCCGTTTCCGGGCGTGACGGCATCACACCGATCGTAATAAGGCGTTGGGTTGCCACGGCGGCAGCAACGGCATGATCAAGAGTGACGTGGAACTCGCGGACATTTGTAATAATATGGTCCGACGGAACCACCACAACAACCGTATCGTCGTCGTGTGAATGCTGAAGCATCGTTGTGGCAAATCCAATTGCCGGACCCGTATTTCGTCCAAACGGCTCTCGCAGGACATTCGTCGCCGGAATCAACGGGAGCTGGTCAAGCACATGCGGCGCCAAATCCTCTGTCGTAACCACATGGATATCAGCCACGTCAACAAACGGCAGCATGCGCGCGACGGTGTTCTGGATCAGCGTGCCGTCGCCCAGAGTATGGATGAATTGCTTCGGCTGGCGCTCGGTGCTTCGCGGCCAGAGCCGCATACCAAAGCCCCCTGCCAGGACGACTACAAGAACCTTCATATCACGAAACTACGTAGCCCCGTATCTTCGCAGGCATTATTCTTTTGGAGAAAACTGATGGTACGATCAATTGTGGTCGCATTCGCCTCACTCTGCATCCTCACTCCGGCTTTTGCGCAGGATGATCGGCTAGATGAGCTTTCGTTCGATGAAGAGCAGTTGAAGGAGGAAGTGGTTCCGTACTTCGCTATAGGCGTCGGCCCTGTTTTTAACTTTGCGCTACCGAGCACAACAGATGTCTCAGCTCGTGCGGCTGTACTCGGGTTGAGTGATATCAAAGCGCCGATCATCCAGGTTGGTGCGGAAATATTTGCTGCCATCGGTATTGTGCAGAATGTGCGCTTAGGATTCTCGTGGGTAGCTGGTTCGTCATCAGCATCGAAGGACATCCCAGCGAACGGAACCATTGTTGCTGTTAAGCGCACAATGAATTACGGCATCACATCTCGTGCCTTCCATCTTGATTACGCACTTGTCCCGATGAAGTCACTTGCAATTCTTCCGGGTATTGGTCTCGGATGGGGCGAGCAGTCGATTGAAACATATCAGTCACAAGCAAGTTTGTCGTGGACGGATCTTGCTAACGAAGCTACGTTTGCACCTGCTCCAAATTCCTTCACGCGTTTGCAGCAGAACACATTCTACGTATTGCCACGCGTCAATCTCGAGTATGCGGTGACTCCGTTTCTGAACTTGCGCGCGCAAGCTGCCTACACGCTTCAATTGTCAGGATCAGACTGGGTAGCGAACAACAATGCTACGGTAGCGAATGTGCCGTCTGACATTAGTGTGAGCGGACTCAGCTTCCAGGTCGGTGTCTTGGTTGGATTGTTCAATTAATCCATACCCTCAGGGCTCGTAGCTCAATGGTTAGAGCAGCGGACTCATAATCCGTTGGTTGCTGGTTCAAGTCCGGCCGGGCCCACAATGTCAATCAACCCCTCGACACATATCGCATGTCCGAACTGCGGACATACCATCCATATCGAAGAGCTACTCGCTCACGATATAGAGGAGCGATTGAAACATGAACATGGAGAGCAACTTGTTCGCGAGCGTGAGCGCATCGAGCACGAGACAGCCGTTCGAATCCGTCAAGAAGCACAAGCTCGCATTGCAGCGCTCGAGCAAGAGTCTGCCGAACAGCGCCAGAAGGCACAAGAGCTAACCAAGTTGCAGATCGACTATTTCGCATTGCAGCGCAGGATGACCGAGCAAGCCGAAGAGCTCGAGCTCACGGTTCAGAAGCGTCTACTCACAGAGCAGCAGGCGATGGAGGAACGCATTCGAAAGATGGAGAGCGCCCGCTACGCAATCGAGCGCGAACGTGATCGCGAGCGCTACGACTTGGACCGTCGCGAACTGCAAAAGCAACTGGAGGATTCGAAGAAGGCTGCTGAAGAGTTTCGTCGTAAGTCGGAACAAGGTTCGCAGCAACTTCAGGGTGAAGTGCAGGAACTTGCTCTTGAGGAGTTTCTCCGCAGTCGATTCCTGCATGACGAGATCTCGGAAGTCGGCAAGGGGCAGCGCGGAGCCGACTGTGTGCAGACAGTATATGAGGGTGGACGTCAGTGCGGACAGATCATGTACGAGAGCAAGCGCACCAAGGCATTCAGTTCCGATTGGATAGACAAGCTGAAGTCGGACATGCGCGCGCAAGGTGCTGACATCGGCGTTATAGTAACCGAGACTATGCCCAAGGAGCTCGATCGTTTTGGATCTATCAACGGCATCTGGATCTGCACCATCGCAGAGCTACGTCCGTTGAGCGCGGTTCTGCGCGATATGCTTATTCGTGTGTCGACGGCAGCTGCTTCGCAGGAAAACAAGGGCGAGAAAATGGTCATGCTATATGACTATCTCATGAGCAATGACTTCCGCATGACCGTTGAGAACGTAATGGAGGCATTCCTCCAGATGCGTACAGATCTCGATCGGGAACGCACCGCCATGGAGCGTATCTGGAAGCAGCGTGAGAAGCAGCTGCAGCGTGTTACTACATCGATGTCCCACATGATGGGCTCGATCCAAGGCATCGCTGGCAAAGATCTTGCGTCTGTCCCCTCATTTGAACTCCCAGCCTCGGATCCCACACCATCCGACGACTAACGTCGTCTACGTGCGTATGCTACGCTCTCTCCTGTACTTGGGTGCTGCCGCTGTGATGGTAGGGTTCATCCAAACGGATGCGCCACCGATGCGCAAGATGCCCAATACGGCCTTTACCTTTGGTGAGCGGCTCGAGTATGATGTGCAGTATTCGTTCATCAAGGCCGGAACCGCGGCATTCACCATTGCGCCAAAGCCTGTGCGCTCGAGTGGGCGTCCGTGCTATGACATCCGATTCGAAGTTTCATCGCTCAATAGTCTCGACTACGTCTACCGTGTGCGTGACAAGTATCGGACACTCGTAGATGTGGATGGAATATTTCCCTGGCGATTCGATCAGATGATTCGCGAAGGTGGATACCGGCGCGACTTCAAGGCTGTGTTCAATCACACCACGCAGAAAGCCTACACAACCGACGGCACCTTCGACATCCCACCGTTTGTGCACGACATCGTATCAGCGTTCTACTACGTGCGTGCAACGGACCTCTCGAAGAAGAAACCCGGTGATGTTATCACGATGCGAAACTTCTTCGATCGTGAGTCACACGAACTCCTTGCACGGATCACAGGTCGAGAGACTGTTGAAGTAGAGGCTGGGACATTTCGCACTATTGTTATCGAGCCTATCATCAAGAGTGGCGGACTGTTCAAGTTTGAGGGGAAGCTGGTCTTATGGCTCAGCGATGATGATCGCAAGGTGCCAGTTAAGGTTAGCACGCGTATCCCGATCGGTAGTATTGATGCCGAACTCACGGCATACTCCGGACTTCGTGGTCCGTTCACAGCAAAGCTCAAGTAAAGGTCTTCTATGAATCGACGAGAGCTTCTACGCTCACTACTCGTGGCAGCTGCTGGAGCTGTTATCACACCGCGCGCTGTTGCTGGTGACGATATCATTCTGCGATTCCAGCAGCGCTATCACGGACTCACATCTGTTCGCTGCTCGTTTGCCGGTTCGCCGGGTCCGCGCGGAACACTCGTCGCTGTACGAGGCGGTAAGTTTCGCCTTGAAACGTCCGACCGCATCATTGTGAGCGATGGCAAGGCTGTCTACAATGCAACGCCTTCTTCGAAGACAGTAATCATTAACAGGTTTAATCCTAAGGCCACAGACGTCAGCATCGAGCGAATGTTCTTCGATATTCTCACCGTCTATCGCGCAACGGCTAGTCAAGGGGCAGGCAACTCACACACACTTCGTCTCCTGCCTCCCTCACCCACGGCCATCGTGAGTGGCGTGCGTGAACTTACCGTGACCATTGATGCGTCGTCGATGAATATCTCCCGACTGGTTGCAACAACTGATAGCGGACAGTATACGTTCACGATCTCGAACCTCAAGGTCAACCGCTCAGTGCCATCTTCGGCATTTACCTACGCACCACCGTCGGGTTGGGAAGTAATCGACCTGCGCTAAGCGCTAAGCGTGCTCCGCACGGAATTGTACAAACGACAACGGGCGGCTGGAGAAATTCTCCAGCCGCCCGTGTTGTATTCGCCTATTGCGAAGCTTACTTCACGACTACAACTTGCTGCGATGCTACAAAGCCGCCTGTTGAAAGTGTGATGTTGTAAACACCAGCTGTGAGGTTCAGTGCAGTTGCATTGAACGATGCACGGTGTGTACCTGCTTCGACCATGCCGTTGACGAGCACGCCGAGTTCGCGACCCATAAGGTCTGTGAGAACGATGCGAACGTTTTGTGCACCTGGAACTGTGTACGAGAACGATGCTGCTTCGAACGTCGGGTTCGGAGATGCGATCGAGAGTACATAACCTGCTGCTACGATGTCGCCCGTCACACCGTTTGTGATCGATGCAACTGCCTTGCGTGTTGTCTTCTCGCCGCAGCTGTTGTTCACAACGCAGTAGTATTCTCCAGCGTCGCTCATCTGTGCCTTCGCAACTGTGTACGTTGCAGTTGTTCCACCGACGATCTCTGTGTTGTTGTGGAACCACTTGTATGATACCGCATCAGAAGCGTTTGCTTCAACTGTGAACGTCAGCGCTTCGTTGTCATTGATTGCAACGTCTGCTGGTTCCTTTGTGATGCTGACTTCTGTGTTCACCACAACGTCAACTTGTACTGAGCGTGAGCTACCACAAGCGTTTGTAGCAACGACAGCATATGAACCAGCATCGTCTGTTGACGCAACTGCCTTATCGTATGTCGCTGATGTTGCCATTGGGATAGTTGTTGTGCCCTTGAACCACTGGTACGTCACGTTGTCACCAGAAGCTTGTGTTGTGAGTGCGAGTGGCTTACCAACGCAAACCTTAGAATTCTCTGGTTGTGCAGTGATCATTGGAGCAACGCCAATCATTACGTCAACTGGAGTTGACGTGAACGAGAAGCCAGTGCCTTCGTATGATACTACACATGTGTATGTACCGTTGAGTGCCGGTGTTGCATTCGTGAACGACTCAATCTTATTTGTTCTGCCTGTAACAGCTACGCCGTTACGCATCCACTGGAACTTCGTTGAACCGCCAGGAAGCGTCGATGGGAATGCTGCACAGTCGAGTGTGAGTGTTCCGCCACCGCAAACTGCTGGTGTTGAGTTTGAAGCTACGATGAGTGGGATGAAGAGACGAGCTGTCTTCGAGACAACTGTACCGCAGTATCCTGTGATTTCGCAAACGTATGTGTCAGCTGTATCAACTGCTGTTACCTTGCGGATCGTGAGGATCGAAGCTGTTGAACCTGTGATGTTGCCGTTGTCAACGATGTTTGTGTAGTTGTATGAAACTGTTGTTGGGTTCCAGAAGCGCTTCTTCCACTGATATCCAGGGATGAAGTTATCTGGTGCGCCAATAGCTTCGACTGCAACTTCAAGGTTTGCTGTGCCGCCGAGTGCAACAGCTTGTGATGCTGGCTGAACCGTTACGCTTGTTGGACGAACAACGATGATCGTTGCGCCTTCAGACGTTGCTTGGATGAAGTTTGTACCATCGTTTGCGCGGACAACGCATGTGTAGACACCAGCGGCGTTGTAGCCAACATTGCTTACAACAAAGATGTTGCCAGTCTGGCCAACCAACTGCTTGCCGTCCTTAAACCACTGATATGTTGTTGAAGCGCCAACTGTAACGTCTGCAATGCAGATGAGTGTGTCGGTGCCGCCCAAACAGACATAGGCGCTCTGTGGATTTGTTACCAAGCGAATCGTAGGCTTGATCTCATCTGCACCCATGTATGGCTTCGTACGTGTCTCGCCGTCGATGTCACGTGGAACCGCTGTGAGTGTTGTTGATGTGCCCCAGAGTTGTGGCTGAATCGAGAGAAGGCGAAGGTCTGTACCACCAACAAAGTTTACAGCAACCGACGCTGAATTCTGATCGCGACCAGAACCTGCACGCCATGACGAAAGTGGGTTTGAACCAGCGACACGTGGAACGAGAACGCCACCCCAGTTAACAAGGTTAGCACCCGTCACCATGTGGTTGTTGAAGTCAGTTGTGCCGAGTGGATTCGGCGTATTACCTGTGAACCACATTGCAAAACCTGACGCTGTGCCCGTTCCGAAGTTGTGGAACACGTTGTTGAGCAGGTTAAGCGTACCACCGTTGCTTGGGAAGAATGCTGCAGTGCTTACGGGTGCATTCCCCGTCACGTTGACCGTGTTGTGGATCAGCGTGTTGCTTGGTGCGAAATTGTCGACCCAGATACCAACTGCTTGAGTTGAACCAGCAACCGAAACCATGTTGTTGCTGAGGCTCAGACCCGAACTCGTTTGGCAAACGATACCATTCGAAAAGCCCGATGTACGGATCTGGTTGATGCGGTTGCCACGGATGACTGCGTTGTTTGATGTCGACAATGAGATACCTCTTGCACCTGTTGAACAGTCGCAGTCAGTGATCGTATTGTCTTGGATCAGCGCACTTGGGCTTGCAGAAACGAAGATACCTTCGCTGTTATTCGTCAGTGTGTTGTTTGCGATTGTTGCCGAAGCAGAGCTCACGAAGAGCGCGCGGCGGAACTGGCTGAACGATGACTGCGAAACTTGGATGCTGCTACCTGTGAGCTCAACACCCGAGCCGCCCAACGTGATGCTTGCAAATGATGGAACACCTTCGAACGTACAACCGGTGTAGCGGTTGCCCGAGCCGAGTCCGTTACCATACACTGCGAGGTCCGAAGATGAGCCGTTAGCAACCTTGACCGTGAGGTTCGAGATTTCAACGTTTGATGATCCGGAAGCGTGACCGATAACGGATGCGAAGTCAGCACTACCAAGGATCGGAGCAGCAGCAGGAACCACCGTGCTTGTGAGAACTACGTCACTGCCTGCAGCGCGCGTAATCAACACGCGACCAGCAATTGCGTTGATTGCTGGAACCCAGATTTGCTCATTGTACGTGCC
>CAMCXP010000082.1 GCA_945883395.1 Melioribacter roseus P3M-2 | reverse complement strand
GCCGTACATCGTGCGGAAGTATTGGTACTGTCCGCCCGTTACCGGAATGATCCCTGCGACCTCCGCATTCGTGAGGGCACCGAACATCGTGACAATGCCCGCGAGTACCCAAACGCCGAGTAGGAGCTCCGGTGCATGAAGAAACTCCGCCATCTTCTGTGGGTTGCGAAAGATGCCTGAGCCGATCATCCCACCGACTACCAGCGAGGTCGTGGTGACCAATCCAAGGGTAGGGAGGAGTCCAGTAGGAGATGACGATGTCGACGGTGTTCCGTGTGCCATAAGATTCCGTGTTCGAATTCGGCCCCAAGATAGCTCGTATCTTCGCCAGCTATGATAGTTGCTCTCATACTCGGACTTGCCGTAGGGTACATCCTGGCGATTCCGCCGGGTCCAATCGGTATGGCATCTGTCCGCATGGGATTGCGCGAAGGATGGCGTCCGTCGTTTCGCCTCGCCTTGGGTGCCGGCCTGCTCGACATGCTTTACTGTGGCGTGGCCATGTGGGCCAGTGCAGCCGTTGTTGCCCTGTTATCAAGTCTGCAGGGTAGTACGTCGTGGGTTTTGATCGCAATGCAGCTGTTCATTGTTACAGGGATGATCGGCTTTGGAGTGATACAGTTCCGCGAACAGCCAATCGACCCGAATGCAGAACCTGAAGAACAGGTGCGTCCGACATCGCTGCTTTCGCGATTGAGCGCGCGTGGACCCTTCCTTGTTGGAGTTGGGTTTGCCGTTGCGAATCTTGCCAATCCGACGTTTGTGCCTGCACTCATGGCAATGACGACATTCATGCAGCAGCTTAATCTTTTTGCATCGACATTAGCAAATGCAGTTGCCTTCTCATTAGGGTTCGGCATCGGCAATACGGCGTGGCTGCTTACCCTCGTGCGTTTGGTAATCACGTTCCGGAGGAAAATGACGCCAATCTTCATACACCGTTTACAGCAGATTTCGGGGTTGGCGCTCATTCTCTTCGGTGTTGTTACCGGATATCGTGTGATTGCGTCACATTTATAGAGCACTGGTCGGATATCGACGACGATCGGGAGAGTGGTTTTACGTACTTTCCTGCATGAGAGCGATGCAGAGTATCGCGATGTGGGGTCTCATGATTCTGATCAGTGTGCCCGCCACATCGCAGGACATCATTTATGGCGTCAGAGGGGGGTACCTTCACGTCATGAGCTCGTCGTCGATTCCTGTGATTTCAGGCGCTGACGACTGCGGATCGTTTTCCGATGGAATATCGCCTGGCTTCTACGGAGGCGTAACGTTCGACGTTCCTCTGGTGAAGCAAGTATTCGAGGTAGGTGTCAGCCTCATGTACTCACAACGTCCAGCGCAGCTCCGCTCGAGCGTCTCGAACGGGTTTGAGGTTTTAGACCCTACGAGGAACATCTACGTTCCCCTTGTCCGCGAGCATGTGTTTACCAGCTCTCTTGGCTACGTCTCGATCGAGGCCTCTGTGCGGTCGCAGCCTCTGGAGGATATTCCTGTGTTCATCCGCGCGGCATTCGATGCCGGCAACCCGATTGTTGACGCAACATATACGCAAACCGACGAGATCGTATCACCTGATGGAGTGTTGTTCCCAGATGGTACGCTTCGTCGTACAACTGGGAGTGGTCAATTCCCTGGCCTGGGCACGGCGATTGGGATAACGGGCGGATTGGGCGCGTCGTTAATGTTATCGCAGACACTCGAGGTAAGCCCAGAAGTGTTTTACCGTCTGGGAATTGGGAGTATCACCTCTAGTGCGCGTTGGGAACAGTCGTACATCGGTGGTGGGCTTGCATTGCGCATTCATCCGTCACCATCAGAGCCCCCTCAGCCAGAGCCGGTAGAGCCGGTAGAGCCGGTAGCGCTACCCATTGTCGAAGCTCCTTCGCAGCCAGCTCCTGTAGAACGTCCACCAGCTGTGATTGCTGCTGTGCGGTCAGCTCCCCTTGAGATTCGCGAAACAGTGGTAACGCAGACCTTCCCGCTCTTGCCGTATGTGTTCTTCGATAGTGCATCAGCCGACCTGCGAGCTGCATATCGTGCGGCTCCTCCTGTGTCTGCCTTCCGTGAGCTTGATCTTCCAAAGCAGACCTTGCCGATTTACTATACCATGCTGGACATCCTCGGGTCGCGTATGAAGGCACGTCCGGATGCTACGCTGACCGTTACTGGTACAACAGACGGTGTCGAGGTAAGCACCAGCGCGCAGAAGCTCGCCGAGCAGCGTGCGGCGTCGGTTGTAGCATACATGCGCCAGCGATGGGGCATTGCCGCCGATCGTTTCCGTGTGAAGACAACAGATGTACCATCACTGGTATCGAATCCAGCATACCCGGAAGGGATCGAAGAGAATCGTCGTGTTGAGCTGTCGACGGCAACTGCCGGATTGCTCGATCCTGTGGTGCATACGCGGTTTAACGAGCATGTGCCAGTGCAGCCGCGCCATGATGTTACGATTGATGTGTTGTATCCTGATCGTGCGGTTGACTGGGAACTTCGTGTTCGTCATCGTGATCGTCTAGTTGGCTCGCGCGGCGGAAATGGTGCGCCACCAGCGGCCATTTCGTTTGACCTCACACAGGAAATGACCAATGACTTGGGTCCGGTCGTGGGCCGCATCGACTCGCTTGATGTCGAGCTGGTGCTCGCACAGCGTGAAGGAGCTCCCGTCTTGGCGAAAACACGGTTCCCGCTGATCAAGACCATTGCGAATTTCGAAGTCAGCCGTTTGAGTTTGATCGTGTTTGACTACAACCGGTCGGATATCTCAGAGCAGAACAAGGACATGATGCGGCGTGTCGTGTCGGCGTCTGCCGGCCAAGGAAGTACAGCTACAATCATTGGTTCGACGGACCGGCTTGGTGAGCTCGGATATAATCTCGAACTTTCCGGCGCGCGCGCGCGTTCAGTTCAGTCGTACGTGCGGTCGATTGCACCAACGCTTGATATCACGCAGGTCACGGGCGTGGGTGCCTCGACGCTTCCGTATAGTAACGATGTTCCTGAAGGTCGGTTTTACTGTCGTACCGTTTCGTTGACGATCACTACTCCGTTGAGGGGGCGATGAATAGACGCAATCTTCTCTTTGGTCTTGCGCAGTCCTCGCGCCGATCATTAGCTGCTGTGGATCAACCACCGGTTGTTCAGGGCGGCATCGATGAATACACCACGCCGCTCACACTTGAGGACGTGTTGCATTTGTACCGACGCATGAGCTTCGCTGTCTCACGTCCACAAGCTACCCAGCAAGTTGGCAAGACTGCTCGTCAGGTCGTCGAGGAATTGCTCGGACTTGATACGGCCTCGGAGCCTAGTCCAGCGATGAGGTTTGGGCCCTGGACCGACCCAGCGACAAAACAGCCTGTCGATTGGACGGAGAACCCTGAAGGGGCAGATCTCCAGACGCGTAATGCGATTGAAGGATGGTGGCGGGCAAATCACCGCACATTATCAAACTGGACGCTTGGACTGATGCGAGATGACCAGACGGTTACAGAGCGCCTAACCTTGTTCTGGATGTCGCACTGGATTACGGAGTTCTCGTTTGACGAGATCTATATGGTCCCGCAGATGATCTATCGTCAGTACATGACGTTGCGGAACGATCGTCTGGGAGATTTTCGCAAGATGGCACTCGACATGACCGTCGACAATGCGATGCTCTTCTACCTCGGTGGCACCTACAATGAAGTGGGGCGTCCGAACGAGAATTATGCGCGTGAGCTGATGGAGTTGTTTACCACTGGTATTGGGTGGTACACTGAAGGCGACGTACAACAAGCAGCTCGTGTCCTTACGGGGTGGAAAGCGTCGCGCTTCAACGATCAGCCTGCGCCGAAGGGGATCTATAACGCGTGGTTCGATGCAGCCAAGCACGACATGGGTGCTAAGGAGTTCATGGGCGTGACTATCGCTGCGCGCACGAACGACAACAACACAGAGTTTCAAGTTCTCAACGAAGAAGTGTACGAACTGATCAAGATCATCTTCCGTGTGCGACAGGACGCCGTAGCGCGGTTTGTTGCCCGCAAGATGTACTTGTTCTTCGTCTACAGTTCAGCGGGGGATGTCGACCCAACGTTCTTGAATGAACTCGCCACAGAATTCAAGGCGAACGACTTCCGTCTTCGTCCATTGATGCTCAAGCTGTTTACCAGTCAGCACTTCTTCGATACGAGCATACGAGGCGCGCAGATCAAGACACCTGTTGAGTTCGTTGTTGGTATGCAGCGTCAGCTGGGTGTCAACGAGAACGATCCGCAGACATGGGTCGATCGCATGGATCAAACCATGTTCGACCCTCTAACGGTTGCCGGCTGGCCCGGTTATCGTTCATGGATCAGCACCAACAGCTATCCTCGACGTCGTGAGTTTGCTCGAATGTTGATTGATGCGATGAGCGACACGCGAGCAAATGCCTTTATCCGTGAGTTTTCAAACTACGAAGACGTCGACGCCTTTGTGAAGGATGTCACGGTATTCCTGCTGCCCGTGGCCGTGTCCGCAGAGCGGCTGGCATACTACAAGAACGCCCTTCTTGAAGGTCAGCCCGACTATACGTGGGCGGAGAAGCTCATGCAACCACCGGCTGCGTCGCGTGCGATGAAAGAACTGTTGAAGGCAATCGCCAAAGCACCTGACTTCCAACTCTGTTAAGCTCCCTACCACGAACCCGATCGACAGGTAACCTTTATGAAGCGTCGTACCTTTCTCTCGACAACCACAGCCGCTGCTGTAGGGACGCAAGTTCTCGGCGGGGTGCCACTGCACGCGTTTACTCCAGCCGACCTTGATCAACGTGTACAAGCTGAAGACGATCGCATCCTGATCGTGATTCAGATGTTTGGTGGCAATGATGGTCTGAATACGATCATTCCCGCTGACGACCCGGAGTACTACAAGATTCGTCCGTCGATTGCGGTGCCGAAAGAGAAGGCGGTAAACGTGCTTTCGCGCGTGTACATGCACCCGTCGTTGGACTCGAAGGCGCCGTACAATTTGCGTCGCATGTTCGAAGACGGTCGTCTTGCAATCGTAAATGGAATAGGTTACGACAACCCAAGCCTTTCGCACTTCCGATCCACCGATATCTGGTTGAGTGGATTTAACTCATCAGATCCCGAAAAGCGACTGGTCGATGGATGGCTCGGTCGGTATTGGGCGAGTAAAGTTCAAGGATTCCCCGAAGTACTGCCGGACGATCCAATAGCCGTGCAGATTGGTGGTTCGCTCTCGATGCTCTTGCAGAGCCGCAGGGGTGATATTGGTATTGCGCTGACCGATCCTCAGAAATTCTTCGAGCTCGGCCAGGGGTTGTCGCCTGATATGCAGCCAATGAGCGAGGATACGCGGTATGGGCGTGAGTTCAACTTCGTGCGACTCGTTGCAGAGCAGTCGGACCGTTACTCATCGGTTGTGAAGCAGGCATTCGATAAGGGCGCCAATAAGGTAGCTTACGAGAAGAATAGTTTCGTCGAGCAGATGAAACTCGTAGCTCGACTCATCAGCGGTGGTCTCAAGTCGAAGGTCTTTCTCGTATATCTCGGCGGCTTCGATACGCACGTGCAACAGCAGGATGAGAATCTCAACGGTCTGCATCCATATCTGCTTGAGATGCTCAGCACCGGTATCGGTACGTTCATGCAGGACGCATTGATCCAAGGGTTTGCTGATCGCGTCGTGGGAATGACGGTCTCTGAATTCGGACGACGTCCGTATGAGAATGGGAGCCGGGGTACAGACCACGGTGCGTCATCTGTGCAGTTCGTATTCGGCAACGGCGTTCGCGCAGGTGTGTACGGCGACATGCCCGATCTGAGCAACTTCGACAGCAATGGTGATGTTCGCTATCAGTACGACTTCCGTCGTGTCTACGCTGATGTGTTCGAGAATTGGTTCGGTGGAACACCGGCCGATACAGAGTCGATCCTTGAAGATCGCGTGCTGCCACTTGGCGTCTTGCAACGCTCAACGAGTGTGAACGACGCCTACGACGGACGTGTGCAGGTGAACGTGCGTGTTGCGCCGCATCCAGTGACGGATCAAGCTACCATTGAATGGCAGCAGCCAGTGCCTGGTATTGTTAAGGTCGACATCTACGGCACAGAAGGAAGATTCATCAAGAACCTGTTCACTGATCGAGCCTTGCCAGGTACGATGCGTGTTCCTGTGCACGGCCTTGCATCAGGTTCGTACATTTGTTGTGTCTCGGTTAACGGAGCGCGCAGCGTTGTGCCGCTTACGGTTGTTCGGTAGACCTCGCACGGCAACCGGATAGCCTTTGCTAGGTTCCGACCGTTCCGTATGTTTGTACTCCCTCTGCGGAAGTGGCGAAATTGGCAGACGCACCATCTTGAGGGGGTGGCGCTCGCAAGGGCGTACGGGTTCAAGTCCCGTCTTCCGCACATAGATCGACAAAGGGCCGCTCATTTGAGTGGCCCTTTTGCGTTTGTTATCGGGTTACGGCAATTTTCCCAACCGCCGACGTATTCGTCGTCGGACTCGACGCACTGATGATATAGATGCCTGCCGGAACCAGTTCGCCTTGCACATCACGTCCGTCCCAGAGCGCCTGCTTGCCCCTTGCCTGAAACGCAGCTACGAGAATGCCAGATGGCGTCATGATGCGGAGGTCGGCATCAGTCGTGAGCCCATCGATGGTTACCTGTGCGTCGGTACCTGAACGGAATGGCTGTGGGAAGGTCTTGATCAGGAATTCCGCGGATGGGCGGATCGATGATGACTGTGCCACGCTGCAACCATTAGTGGTGCCGAAGTAGACCGTACCAGTCTGATCATCGATAGCGATCGTTCGCACATTGTCGTCGAGCAGAGGAGACGAGGCCTTCGTGATTGTAGCCAGGACCTCAGTGCCGTCGTCATTGAGCACGAAGACGCCCCCGGTGGTAGCTACCCATTTGTAGTTCAAGGCATCAACGACGATGTCGTTGACGGCGGCGCTTGAGAGCGCCGAGATACGGCGCACAAACGGCAGCGATGTTGACGTAACGCTTCCTGGCGATGAAACCACAGAAATGCCTTTTGCCGATCCGATCCATACTGCGCCTGATCGGTCGACGCGAATCGTTGAAATGGCGTTATCCTGAAGTTGCGTGTTGCTCGACCTAATGGCCTGACAGATATCGTCGGATGTTGATTCGGTACCACGATCGTTGTAGACGATTACGCCATTACCTGTTGGACTACCAGCCCACACAGCCCCGTTGTTGTCGATAGCCATCGTGCGAAAGATCGTGCTGCGAGCATCTGTACAGTTTGTTGCTGACAACCATGAATCGCCTTGGACAATCGCAAAGAGTCGATCAGCTGCTTGTTCGTTTAGCAGCCATGTTCGACCACGACGATCCTGTGCAACTTCTGCAACGAGCACATACGCTGGGTCGACGCTGATTCCAGCAAGTGATGAGTTGGTGTGATCAACACGTTCCATCTGCACGGAGTCGTCGCCTACCGTGCATCGTAATGCGCCGCCACCCCATGTGCCGATCCAGATGGAACCATCGGCTACTCGTGAAACGCGATAGCAGGCATTGCTCCGCAGCGCGGTTGTTGTTGCGGTGTTGATGTTCTGCCAGCGTGTTCCCGTGAAGTAACTCACACCTTGTCCGGTTCGGGGAGGATCAACATCAGTTGCTACCCAAAGTCCACCGCGGCGGTCGACCGTCATGTGTGCGAATTGGTTTGATATTGGCGAGTTAACATCAAGAAGTTCGAGGGTTGTGCCGTCGAGCCTACCCAGTGCGCGATCACGTACGAAGATGAAGAGCTCTCCGGGGGTATCGTTGCCAGTTCTCGTATGACCGGCGATAGAGGTTGGCACTTGTATCGTGCGCGGACCCGAAAGGTCGCGCAGTTCCGACGGCGTGCTGATCATGATGCGCGAAGGCTGCGCCGTGGCATCAACGCTCAAACCGTTTATAATCTGCGTTGTTCCGATACGAGAAACGAACCGACCGTTAGTCCATTCGAAGCAGGTGTAGTCGGTCGCTACAACGATAGATGCTCCATTGGTTGCGATATGCGACACTTTTCGGGCATCAAGACCAGATGCGGTGCCATAGATCGTCCACACAGAGGGGAGGCGCAATGTGCCAACGGCTAGCGGTGCAACAGCAACTCCTGAGTCGGTGGCAGCCCAAATTGTGTCGTTACGGATGCACAGTCCAGACACACGCGTCTTTTCCTGAAGACTCCCTATGCGGTCAATCGTCTCGATGAATGTACCGTTTGATCGGCGGTACAGAACGATGCCGAACTCGGTAGCGATAAAGACCGTGTCGCCATTGAGCTCTATGTCGGTAATAGCACGACGTGGGTATTGCGTGGCACGGCGAATCTCTGCCAGGGCTGTCCATGTCCCTGATGGAGACCACACATCGAGAGCGCCGTCGCGTTGTCCGACAAACACTGCACCAGTTGCTCGGTCGCAGCGTAACGATGTGCAATCGAGTGTCTGGAGTGCGTTAACGTTGCGATACTCGGTGGTTGTGCGCGACTGTTGATCAACACGGATCACACCGCCCGAGGTAGCTGCCCAAACTGCTCCATCGCGATCTTGATCTGCAGCACGAACAGACGTCAGGGATGACAACGTTCTCCATCCGGTTACCTGTACGGCTTGTGCAAACGTGGCACCAGAGGCACACAGCAGGAGGGTACTTACAAACAACACATGTATCAT
>CAMCXP010000081.1 GCA_945883395.1 Melioribacter roseus P3M-2 | reverse complement strand
GATAATCATTTCCGTCCGGAATTTCTCAAGCAGCTTCGTACGCTGTGTGATGAGAACGAAGCTCTCCTGATCTTCGACGAAGTCCAAACGGGTGTCGGCATCACTGGCAACTGGTGGGCACATCAGGGCCTTGGCGTCGAACCAGATATCATGTCATTCGGCAAAAAAATGCAAGTCTGTGGCATTCTCGCAGGTCCGCGCCTGGATGACGTTCCTGATAATGTGTTTCACACATCGAGTCGTATCAACTCCACGTGGGGTGGTTCGCTCGTGGACATGGTCCGCGTAACGAAGTACCTCGAGATCATCGACGAGGAGGATCTTGTACAAAACGCGGATGTTGTTGGACAGTATCTGCGTTCGAAGATGTCGGAATTGGCGATGGTATCAGATCATGCGATTTCGAATGTGCGCGGTATGGGGTTGTTCTGCGCCTTCGACATGCAGTCCAAGGACAAGCGCAATGACTTCCTCAAGAAGGCCTACGATAACGGACTGCTGCTGGTCGGTAGCGGAAATCACTCAGTACGGTTCCGTCCACCACTGAACCTCACAACGCAGCTGGTCGACCGCGGCATGGAGCTCATCGCCTCGTCACTCTGATTGTTGTGTGCAGTTCGTAGGGCGACCTACGCAAGCTGCGCAACGGCTGCAGCCACTACATCGTGATACACATCGGCAAGGGGGCGTGCAGGAATGCGCGCGCCAGCTGCATAGATGTGTCCCCCACCTCCATAACGAGCCGCTAGGTCTCGCACGATAACGTCGCCCTTCGAGCGGAACGAGCACTTCACTTCTGTGGCGAGTTCGATGATGAGGATGCCCATGTCGACACCGGCAAGCGACAGCGTGTGATGAACAAAACCTTCCGTGTCGTCGGTTGTGCAACCGTACTGTTCGAGCGTTGCACGCTGTAACACCATAACACACAGTCGTCCATTGCAATGGAGCTCCATGCTTCGCAGCGCCTCACCGAGGAGTCGTGCACGCAGCACAGAGCCCTGATTCATGACGAGTTCAAACGAGCGAACCGGATCAGCCCCTTGCTGCAATAAGTCAGCGACGATGCCATGGACTGCGGCCGTCGTACGTGGAAATCGGAACGACCCAGTATCGGTCATGATCCCTGTATACAGACACATTGCCATTGAAGCATGACGAATCCCTGCTGCGTCGGCGATCTCAGCAACCATACTGCACGTGGAGCATGATTCTGTGTCTATCCATACCACATGGGCGAAATCTTCCGGATGGGTGTGGTGATCAATATTGATGACCGTTGCCGTGCTTCGTGCGATTGCCTGCCCGAGAACACCTAGGCGTGATCGCGCGTTGAGGTCCAGGACGATGATACAGGTCGCTCCTTCGATTACCGGAGTATGTGCGTCACTATACGTCTCGAGGTGTTCAGCACCATCGAACCACCGCAAATTGTCGGGTGCCGGCGTTGGCAACATCACCCGAGATGCGATCCCTAGAGCGTCGAGCAAGTGCCACATCCCGAGCGCAGACCCAATGGCATCGCCGTCGGGATTTGCGTGGGTTGTAATAACACACGACCGGTGTTGTTGAAGTGCCGTCAGGACACGCAATGCGTTGTTCGTTGATGGCGTAGAGATATCTTCGCAGGATGAACTGGACATGGCGCAAAATAGCGGTATTGGCTCTGGCAAGCATTGTCGTGATCGCAATCCTTGGTGCGGCGATCGACAAACTGGTACTCCCGTTTGTTGTGTCGATCACCGACACCGTGCATGTTCCATCAGTTGTTGGACGTGACCGGACCTCTGCGGAGACCTTGCTTCGCGATGCCGGCCTTGTGGTGATGGAGCCTCGCGTGCAATTCAGCGCAACCGTAGCTGCTGGCACAGTGATGTCCCAGCTCCCCTATGCCGGAGCGACCGTTAAAGAAGGGCGGCGCATCTACATCACCGTCAGCAAGGGTGTTGAGACGCTCTCCATGCCTTCACTGTATGGTGCTACGATGCGCGACGCGCGACTTACGCTTATGCGTCTTGGATTGCAGATTGGTGAAATGAGCTACGATACAAGCGGCTCGGTGCTGGCCGGCCGTGTTTTGCGTCAGAGTGTTCCAACAGGATCGGCAATTGCTAGCGGCACGCTAGTCAATCTCGTGATCTCTCGGGGCACAACGATGGTGCGTGTACCGTTGTTGGTGAGCTTATCGCTCGACGAGGCCGAACAGTTGTTGCGTGATGTCGGACTCGTGCCAGGAGCAATGACCACCATCACATCGTCGGCGTTTCAGGCCGGTACGATCATGCACCAAGATCCACCGGCAGATAACCTCGTTGTTGTAGGTAGCACTGTTACGTTTGTGACGGCCAAGTAATCGATGCAAATGTGTCGCTACGACGGCATCAGTCGATATCACGTGAACGCACCCACACGCCCCCTTCCACCTCTCGCACCGCGTAGACGTGCAGTCCGCCGCCACCAGTAACATTGTCGCCCGTCGTTAGATCGAAGCGCCAGGCATGCATTGGGCACGTGATGGATCCGTTATCGACGATGCCGTCGTAGAGACAGGCAATACGTTTATGCGGACACACATTTGTCACAGCGCGGACGCTGCCCTGCACGCGGAACAAGGCAAGATCATGCTCGATGTCGATCTCGACTCTGAAGCCCTGGCGTTCAGTGACCTCCACCGAGCGAGCAATTTGCGTCCACTCCTCTCCATCGAACCTGATACGTCGGCGATCGATCATGGTGTTAGTTTGTATTCGGTTCCAAGGATTGGGCCACGTTCGCCCATGACGATAGTAGCTGCGTCGCGAAATGCATCATGCTCGAAGACCACGATCCATTGTTCGTCGATGATCTGAGGAAGCAGGCGCTTCTTTTCGGCGATGGTCGTAAGTGGGTGGTTATCATACCCCATCACATACGGGACGGGAACATGCGCGCTTGTTGGCAGCAGATCTGCAGGATAGAACAAGGTCGTATTTCCATCAGCGATCAGCACGGCTTGCATTGCTGCAGTATGTCCAAACAGCGGCTCAACGGAGACTCCTGGCATGATCTCACCAGATCCATCGAGGAGTTCGAGAACGCCGGCATCGATCAGCGGCATGTAGTACTCTGGGAGAAACGAAGCGCGGTCCTTCTCCGAGGGTGCTTGTGCCCACGCTAGTTGCTCACGCTGCACGTAATACCTAGCATTCATAAACCGCGGTCCACCATCTGCACCAACGGCACCGCCGGCATGGTCGAAATGCAGGTGCGTGAGAATTACGTCGGTTACCTCTGCCGCACGGACACCCACCAGTTCAAGCGACCGGTCAAGAGAATACTCATCATACGAGATCCCGTATATGTCCAGAAGCTTCTCCGGCATCTGCGGGCTGTTCCCAGTGTCAATCAGAATCGTCCGGTCGTCTGACCGAAGAAGCATAGCCTTTGCTGCCATAGGGATGCGATTATGTTCGTCTCCAGCGGCATAGGACCGCTGCCATAACGTCTTGGGCACCACTCCAAACATCGCGCCGCCGTCGAGGCCGAATCGGCACGTTTCCAGGAGTTGAATCGAGTAGGATCCTACATTCATCATGTCGCAAGTTACCCACGAAGGGGTTTCAGAACGAAGTACGCCGTATATTTGAAGCTTGTCTGGAAAGCCAGCAGCATTAAGAGTCCGATTTCTCGTTTTTTTTGACGGAGGAGTACCCAACATGGGTGCCATTACCAGAATACGACAAGTCAGCCCGTACTTCCTCGGGTTCGTCGCAGCCCTGTTCATTGCCTTCATGGTGATTCAGGACTCGAGTTTCACCACCATCTCGCAAACGGGCAACTCTGCGGAACGCCAAGAGATTGCAACAGTCAACGGAGATGTCATCACGCTAGCTGATTACGAGCGTCGCGTTCGCGACGTCCTCGAGTTGCAACGCCAGCAGAATCCCAACCAAGAAGTTGATGACGAAACGGTTCGTCAGCAGGTCTTCGACGAAATGGTCAACGAAGTTCTTCGCAAGCAGCAAGCAGCCAAGTTGGGAATTGTTGTCACGCCACAGCAGCTGATCGATGTGATGATGATCAACCCACCAGAGCAGCTGCAGCTCTTCAAGGATTCTTCTGGTCGGTTCGACATCAAGCTCCAACAAGAGCTGATTTCGAATCCTGATCGTCTAGCTGAGTTGCTAGCGCAGCAAAAGATGCCGGACGAAGAGATTCAACGTCAACTTCAGCAGTGGAAGCAGACGATCTTCCAGATTGAAGACAACGTGCGGTCAATGCAACTACAACAGTCACTCAGTGCCACCATTGGCGCGGCTGCAAGCATTCCTTCGATCGCTGCAGCGGAAGTGCAGTATAGGACTGACAATTCAACTGCAGACGTACAGTTTGTTGCACTGAACATCGATCGCGTTCCAGACGCAGCGGTGTCTGTGAGCAAAGACGAGCTTACGGCATACTACGAGAAGAACAAAGAGTTCTACACGCAGAAGCGCTCACGCGCGCTGAAGTACCTTGTTTTCCCGCAGCTTGCATCAGCAAAGGATACCATTAATGCAATGAAGCAGTCGCAGCGCGTCGCAGAGACACTCGCAGCGCTTTCTACGCCGCAACAGAAGGACAGTGCCTTTTCGTCGATGATGCCCACGTTCAATGGTGTGACAACAGACTTCGTGATGGTCAACCAGGTCGACCCAACAGCAGTCACGGTGCTTAGTTCACTTGCGCAAGGCGAAGTGTTTGGTCCACTCAACACTCCGGCAGGCATCACCTACTATCGTCTCGATGGACGTCGTGAAGGCGTCAATCCTGTGGTACGCGCTTCGCATATCCTTCTGCCATTCAGTACGAACAAGGATTCTGCAAAGGCCGAAGCACAGAAGTTGATGGCACGTGCGAAGAAGGGCGAAGATTTTGCGGCACTCGCAGCTGCGAATTCGAAGGACCCCGGCTCGGCTGCACAAGGTGGAGATCTTAGCTACTTCGGCAAGGGGCGCATGGTTCCGGAATTCGAGAATGCTGCATTCGGTGCCAACGTAGGCGATGTGGTAGGTCCTGTCGAAACACAGTTTGGCTTCCACATCATCAAGGTAACCGACCGCCAGACAACGGAGCTCAAGTTCTCTCAATTCGTCATCAAGGCATCGATGTCTACCGCGACAAAGCAGCAGATTATCGTTCGCGCTCAAAAGGCGGTTGATGAGATCACCTCGGGTACACCAATAGACGTAGTGGCAAAGAAGCTCGAGGTTCCGGTTCAGGAAACGAAGCTCTTCACAGCTGATGCTCCGGTACTTTCATCACGCGAACTCACTGCTTGGGCATTCGACAGCGAAAAGGGTGCTGCTATCCGCAAGGATGTGAAGTATTACGGCATGGTTGTCGCCCAAGTGACAGATACACGCGAAGTTGGTATCAAGCCGTTTGAGGACGTGAACGAGAAAATCCTGTTGACACTCAAGCAGCGGAAGAAGCTCGATAAGCTTGCGCAAGACGCGAAAGCGCTTGCCGCTTCGTTCGGAAACGATACAACAGTGAGCGCAACGACTCAAAGCGGCGTCAAGAACAACGGCTCGCTCACCGGTTTCGGCGGCGAGTTTTCTGCAACGAATGCCGCGTTCACTGCACCAGTCGGCACGGTCACAGGGCCTATACGTGGCGAGCGTGCATGGTTCGTGATCAAGGTCGCTTCGCGCACCGACGCGAACATGGCACAGTTCACCAAGGATCGTCCAGCCGTGATGCAAAACATGGCTACACGCGTGCGGAGTCAAGCGTTCTACGCGTGGTTCCAATCACTCCGCGAGAATTCAGCAATTGAAGACCTCCGGAATAAGCGGAACTAAGAGCGTGATGACGGAGGATACTGCCTACGCTACATGCGCTCGTATCGCTACGTCACACTATGAAAACTTTCCAGTAGCATCGGTGCTTGTGCCTCTTCGGATGCGCAAGCACCTTTTTGCTTTGTATGCCTTCTCTCGAACGGCAGATGATCTTGCCGACGAGCCGTGGACGTCCAACACGAGCGAGCGTCTATGTGCGCTCGAGAACTTGGAGGCTCTCATTGTTGATCCACGTATCCCAAGCGACGACCCTGTGATCGTTGCTGTACGCGCAACACTGCGCGATTGTCAGCTGCCGACGACACCTCTCGAACGGCTTCTTGAGGCCTTCCGCAGAGATGTTGCGTTTGTGGCTCCTGCGACGTGGGAAGAGGTACTTACCTATTGCTCGTTTTCAGCTAATCCTGTTGGTGAGCTGTTTCTTCGACTTGACCATGGCCACCGGTCTGTCTCACGCGAAGCCCTTGTAGCAAGTGATTCCATCTGTACAGCGCTACAGATCACAAACTTTCTACAGGACCTGTCAATCGATATCCCGCGAGGACGTCACTATCTTCCACTCCCCGTCGACCACGTGATAGAACGCACGCGCGAGCTCTTTACGCGTGGGCGGCACGTGGCAGGTTTCGCCCACTCGCTCAGAGTAAATCTTGAGCTTCGCGCCATCATCGCCGGCGGTGAGACGATGCTTCACCTGTGCGCACAGCGTTCCGAACTCACCCTGCGACCTTCACTCTCCCTACGCCACCTTCCAATGCTCGCCTCGCGGTTCTTTCGCCTTGCGTAACTTCACACTGTATGTCGACGCACATCTATGGTGATTCGGAAGATGGATTTGTTCTTTCAACCCAAGGAAGCACATCGTTCCATTATTCCTTTGGATTCCTCCCCCGGGAGGAACGCGAAGCTATTCGCACCATCTATGCCTTTGCGCGACGCATCGACGACATTGTCGACGACCATCCTTCGCGCGATCCAGACATCATCGCAACTAAACGTCAGCGTCTCCAATGGTGGCGTATGGAGGTCGAGGCGATTTACGCTGGGACCTTCGACACAACGAATGCCTCGCTACAAGCGCTCGACCACGTCGTGCGCCGGTATACGATTCCACAACAGTACCTCTTAACGCTCATTGATGGATGCGAGCGCGACCTCGTACAACAACGTTATCAGACCTTCGCTGAACTGAAAGAATATTGCTACGGCGTCGCTTCTGTGATCGGTCTGATTAGTATCGAAATCTTTGGCTTCCGCCACGAGGAAACCAGGCAATACGCGATCAATCTCGGCTATGCACTACAGCTGACGAATATCCTGCGCGATATCCAGCAGGACAAAGAACGCGGGTTTATCTATCTGCCACTCGAAGATCTCGAGCGCTTTCGGTACACGGAGGCCGATCTTATGGCAGAGGTATATGATGAGCGCTTTGTGGATCTCATGCAGTTCCAAGCACAACGTGCCCGGGAATACTACCACGAGGCCCGCGCTTTGCTCCGACCAGAAGAGCGGCTCACCATGGTGGCCGCCGAAATCATGGACGCTATCTATTATCGCCTCCTGGAAAAAATCGAGCTCAATAGCTTTCGTGTCTTTCAACAACGCATCCGCGTCAATACCATCCATAAGGTGATTACAGCTCTCCGTATATGGCTTGGTGCAAAGCTGTTTGTCAAGCGCTTTCGATAAGGCCATCCTTCGTATTTTCGAGAGCACTTTCACGATACCACTCTGATGTCGAGCATGCTCATGAGCACAACATTCTCTGCCGAAGACAATACCGCAATCTCCGCTCTCAAGGCAAAGTATCCTGATCCGAAAGCCGCTATTATGCCCGTTCTCTGGATGGCACAGAAGAAGTGGGGCTGGCTCTCCGAGGATGTGATGAAAGAAGTCGCAAATGTAATGGAGCTCCCCTACGCACATGTCTTGGGTGTTGCGTCGTTCTACACGATGTATTTCAAGAAGCCTATGGGACGCCATCACGTCCAAGTCTGCACAAACGTGAGCTGCATGCTTCGTGGCGGTAATGATTTGTATCAACATGCAAAGCAACGCCTCGGCATATCTCACAACCAGGCAACAACAGACGGCAGGTTCTCCCTCGAAGAAGTCGAATGCATGGGGGCCTGCGGCGGAGCACCTATGATCGCCATCAATGAAACCTTCCATGAGAATTCCTCAGTACAGCAGTTTGACACCCTGCTCGATGCCTGCCACTGACCATACACGCTGGCATTTCCCCACACATAACGCATACCACCTACCTACTACAAAAGGGGCTCTCGTCAACGACGAGAGCACGTCACACAGGACCTACCTTGAGCTGATCGAACATTATTCTGATCGTGGGTATCCTGCTGACGTCTATGAGAACCGCATGCTGCTCGAAGCATACATCTGGCTTATGGCTACTCTGCTACCTGCTGATAGATTCGACCACGCAGATCCCATGTCGACAATTGCCTTTCGAACGTCAACATTCGTGAATTCGATCAGCATTCTCGGAGCAAACAAGTTTGGCTCTAATGCACTCGTTGTGATCGTTCATGCATTCGTTCTCTTGATTGAAAGCAAGCAGGCAGAGGCATTCCGACGGATCTCCTACCTCAATGTTTATGCTACGCGATATCTCAAGGGTGAGGCAGAGCAGCGCTTATGGTATTGCGTGAAGGCGATGCAGAAGATTCAGACATACCGTACGAGACCACGAATGATGCGAGGAGCTATCGAGCCATTTATTGCCCGGATTCGACGGCTTTCGGACCTCCCAATGACGTCAGGAGTTAATGAGCTGGTTCAGTAGGATGTCCTACTTGAGGCCTACATCGACTGGGAGGAACGCCGTGCTCATCAAGTCGACAAGTGGCCTGTTACACGAGCGTATAGAAGTCACCACTGGCATCACTGTTAATGTGCACGACGCCTGCGCGTACGAGCTTGACAAG
>CAMCXP010000080.1 GCA_945883395.1 Melioribacter roseus P3M-2 | reverse complement strand
CGTCCCGTCGGCTATGGATGTATTGCGATCGCTCCCGCAGCCTGATGTGATCTTGATTGATCCACCTCGAAACGGCATGCACGAGCAGGTTGTGCGCCACATTCTTGCGGTCGCTCCCGAACGTCTCATCTACGTAAGCTGCAATCCGGCAACAATGGCTCGTGACTGTGCAATTCTTGCTGAGCTCTACGATGTAGTGGAAGTGACGCCGGTGGATATGTTCCCGCAGACCTATCACGTCGAGGCGGTCGGAGTTCTCCGCAGGCGTTAACGGCCAATGCCAAAGACGAGCGCATAACTTCCGCGATATGTCGTCATGCGGAAGAAGTAGGTGCCAGAGGCTACCGATGGAATCTGAATGCTTCGCGTGTGTGAACCAGCAGCAACATTCAATTCGTCAACGACGGTTGCTAGTGATCGCCCCATAAGATCGACGATATCGATCTGGACTGGTGATGGTGCGGCAATGGAGAAGACGACAGTCGTTGCGCCCGGACTCACAACAGGCAACTTGTCGACATGCAGAATACGGTCCTGCGATGGCGCAATAATGTGCTCCGTCGCATGAAGGCCCATATCGCGCGCAGCCCGACGGGCTGACAGTGTGGAGGCCGAGACGTCGTCGTAGTTCGAGCCGGCACTCAACACGAAGCACACTTGCTGTGTCTGACCAGGTGCAAGACTAAATGGACCAGCCCCGATGACTGCCGAGACGTCTGTGATGCGAGAGTTCACACGGCGAACGCCACCCGACATCATGAGCCACTTTTCAGCGCGAAGGAAGTTGTCGTAGATACTCGGTGACGCGGCATCTCCCTCATTGTCGACCGCGTAAAAGTTCACTGGAAGCGGCGAGATCATCGACACGCCGATCGAGGGGAGCGATGATTCTTTGACGTTCTGGAGCAGACCTATGCCGGTGCGCGTATCGTAGGCGCATCCATTGTTTGCACCCATCGGTCCAATGTCGAAATCGAAAAAGTAGCTTACGTAAACATCGTTGATCGCCGTATCAATACGATTGCGCACATCGAGTGCGATGATGATTGCATCGCGCACTGAATCAGCTGTAAGAGCGTAGACGTTTTTCGTTACGTCGACACCAACCGGGAAGGGATCAACGCTATCCGAAAACGCTGTCCGAACGCGTTGTCCTGCTGGCATACTGTCGCTGCGAATGTCTGCGACGCTCCGAATGCCAAACAGCATGTCCTTTGTTTCCGTCGTTGCTCCGCGAGCGACATTCGGCAGATCGCGAGGCTGTGTGCCGATCATGAGCGCCCCTTCAAACAGCGTGTTCTCACTGCCGTTGTGCTTGAAGCCGACGCCTTGTGTGTTCGATGGATAGTCGTTGAAACCGATGTTGCCGATCGAGTTGATCGTCGTTGATATGTTGTTCGCCGCGATCGTGCGATATGACGGATTTACCGTTGATGTGATCAACTGGCGACTCACGATCGTGTCGCCGTCGTAGATCAATGCCAGCAAGCGCAACTCGCCATCGTATGTGACGTCGTCGGGGATGATTGTGACGAATGCATCGACGAGTGTGAGTTCCTGTCCCTCTTCAACCGTTCCGACAAACACCGAGTCGACCACCAGGATGGGAGCGAAGGTTGCTGGAGCCGGAATTAGCTTGACAGCACAGTTCGTCAGTGACGAGAGTTCGTTGGTGATGGTCACAGAAATCTTGCATTCATCGCGCGGTTGAATGAAGCCATTGCCATCACGGTCGACAACTTCCCAGGAAGAAATCGTGGCCCAACGTGGATTGGATTGCTGAAGTGAACGCAACGCATTGACACGTCCGACGCCAAACTGTCCGACGAACACAACATTGGCACTATCGATATTGTCGCATCCAACCTTCATAGCCGCATGCACCTGTGTAGGTGTTAGCGAAGGGTAGCGCAGGCGAACCATTGCTGCTACCGCTGCTGCGACAGGCGAGGCCATCGACGTGCCGTCGAAGAAGTCGTACATGTCGCCAGGAATCGTCGAATAGATAGCGACTCCTGGTGCGCAGACATCCACCGAGCTATGTGTGTTTGAGAAGTACGCAAGCTTGTCGCGTTCACCCGTGGCAGCAACCGACAGTACCTCAGGATAGGCTGCGGGGAAGAAGGCCATTGATGAACCCTCGTTACCGGCTGCAGCAACCACGAGAGCTCCGAGGTCAAGCGCTTGTTTGATGATTGCTCGATCAGCATTCGAGGAAGATCCGCTGCCGAACGAACAGTTGATGACGGAAGCACCCATCGATGCAGCATAGAGGATGCCGTCGGCTGAGTTTGCCACCGTTGTTGATTGCGGGTCGTCACGCCCGATCTTGATCGACATCACACGAACATTCGTTGCAACACCTGCACCGCCAATTCCATTGTTCGCAATCTCAGCAATGATGCCGCCGACGTGCGTGCCGTGGCTGTTACCCGGAAGTGGTGAGTTGTCTGGACCTTGCCCATCAGTCCCGACAAAGTCCCACCCAAAGAAGTCATCAATGAACCCATTGCCATCATCGTCGATGCCATTTGTACGACGATCAACGCCGTTGTCGTCAAGGCCCATTTCACCGCGATTACGCCATGTGTTTGCACCAAGATCAATGTGTGTTGTATCGATACCGGTGTCGATCACACCGACAACGATGATCGAATCAGGCGGAAGAAGCGACCACGATTCGAAACTCTGTATCACTTCGTGATGATACTGGCGGCTGATGTCGGGATCATTGGGGGTGTCGATAATACGGTGGACGGGAAGGGGCTCTGCATACTCCACGTCTGGATGTGTCGCGAGCTTACGTGCAACAAGGGTAGGATCGATTGATCGCGTGAATCGAAGCACCGCAATGCGTGCGACAGGCAGCGTCGTACGATTGATCTGCAGTTGATTGCGTCGCTGATACGCCGCTTCAACACATGTAATTGTTGCATTCGACACGAATCCGTGCGATGTGTGCTCACCGATAATCGGAATGAACGATGTGATCTCGCCGCTACGACCGTTCTGGAGCCAGGTATCAAGTGACGGCGATGTGGCCTTCCACGCGACAATCACCGCATGAGGTTCAACCTCCGCTGAGCTGGGCTGCACAAGCACTGCGCTCAATAGAACCAACGCTATGCCCCAGATCTGTCGCATTACCGACCCTTCCAAGAGATACGCTTTCGCATAATGCGCTGATTCCCCAGACGCACCTCTGCGATGTATTCACCATCGACGGCCGTCTTGCCACTGGCATCACGTCCATCCCAGGTAAGAGTGTACGCACCTGGTGCTTGGATTCCCCGAAATGGCTGACTAATGGCAATTGCCTGCGTCGAATACACGACGATCTCTACTTCAATAGTTTCATCAACCACATACCGAATCACCGGGCCGACGTCTTCGGCAATACCGAAGAGCTTTGCGATATCGCCGAAGCTGACCATCGCATTCCCTGTACCCATCGGATAAAGCAGCACGCCCGGTACATACATCGCATTCGCAATAGTAAGCTGGTATTGTGTGCGTTCCTGAGGTGTTGGCTGAAGAATCGCAGCCGGAATGTCCATCGTTGAGCGGATCTGTTCCCAGATAGATGGCCGTCGATCGAGTTCGGCGCGATAGCGCAAGTAGGACGACGTTTCTTGAAGCGAAGAGGCAAAGCGCCGTGCAGCTGGAACCTTGAGCGACATCGCTCTTGAATACGCAGAGTCTTGCTCGGCTGTTGATCGGGTTCGGATCTCACCCGGGATCGCAATGCGCGAGTCATCGAAGGTTGAGTCGGCCATCAGAAATTCCGTGGGCGATAACACACGCGGAAGCATCGCCCCATTTGTCGGAATAGGTTGCGCACACACCTGTACGTCTGCTGTGCAGAGTAGGAGCGCAATGAGGGCTAGCGAAGCAAGGGAGAAGCAACGTATCATGGATGACCGAAAAATACAGAAGCCGCCATGACTGATCATGACGGCTTCGGAATGATTCACGTGTACTGGAGAAGTTACGGCTTCAAAATCGACGCATCCTTGAGCATGTCGCCGAGTGTGACCGCAGGTGAGGATGGGATGTTGACTGATGGACCGCGATCGCGACGATCACCACGATCACCACGATCACCACGATCACCACGATCGCCACGATCACCACGATCGCCACGATCGCCACGATCAGAGTGATCATGACGAGAATCGTCCTGCTGCTGACCTCCGATGCTGCCGTCTTCGCCCTTCATGGCCAAGATCAACGATGCATTTGCAGGTGTACAGTCCACAATTACGCACGTAACGGCATCACCAGCATTCAGCTGGACCTTCTGCCCGCGACCAGCATTGAGGATCTTCGAACGGGGCATGAATCCGTCGAATGCATCAGCAACGCGCACGACGACGCCCTGCGTGCTTACGTTCTGCACAATGCCTTGCGTCTCGGATCCAATCGGTAGCGTCGCTGGTAACGTCAGCCACGGATTCTCAAGCGTCTGCTTGTACCCGAGTGCGAGCTGGTGCTTTTCTTCGTTGGTCGACAGAACCACAACAGTGATCTCTTGACCTACGTTGATGATCTCTGATGGGTGCTTGATGCGACGAGTCCAGCTCAGCTCACTTATGCGAAGTAGACCCTCAATCTTGGGTGCAACTTGCACGTATGCGCCAAAGTCGGTGATGCGGCGAACTGTACCCTTGAGATTCATGTCAACAGTGAACTTCTCGGCAGCACCCTTCCATGGGTCCTCTTCGTGCTCCTTGTGCGACAGAGAAAGCTTGCGTTTCTCGCGGTCGATCTCCGAAACTGTTACCTTGAGCTTGTCGCCCTTCTTGACAACATCAGCTGGATTTTCCACGCGGGAGCGCGAAAGGCGAGATACGTGAACCAAGCCTTCAACGCCACCGATGTTCACGAACGCTCCGAACTGCGTAACCGACGATACTACACCATCGTACACGCTACCTTGCTGGATTCCGTTCCAGAAGTCATCAAGGAGGATCTCACGACGCGTCACAACCGCCGACTTGTAGCCAGTATCGTCCGATTGTAGTTCGTGGACTTTAACGCGAATCGTTTGCCCCAGCAAGCCATTAAGATCATCTTCTGAAACGTTCTTACGTATGCCGAAGTGCGACGCCGGAAGGAAAATGCGGAGTCCGTTGAACTCACCACGCAACCCACCCTTGACACGTTCCGCAATTGTGACGTCGAATGCAGTACTCGCGGCCTTGTAGCCTTCGAGCAACCCATAGGCTTCATCACGCTGCTTACGTTCTTCTTCTTTCCGTTTGCGTTCCTCTTCACGCATTGCGGCCTGTTCGGCCTTCTCTGCTTCGCTTAGTTGCGGCTCCGCTTCAACAGCTGGAGTGACTTCCGCAGGAGCATCGTCTGGTGCAGGAGCATCGTCTGGTAAAGCAACAGCTGGTTCGTCCTGGTGCTGCAACTCCGTGGACGGTGGTTGCGGGGTTGGCTCCTCGTTGGTGGGAGGAACATCTGGCATCTCTGCGGCGTCGTTGGTCTGTTCGGACATAACCTGATCGAAGAACATGTGGAGAAACTGTACTGCTCACCCATTGAGTGATCGTGATGCTACCACGGACTGTGATAGGGCCACTAAGATACAGGAATTCCATCCACGCCGCACAGACGGTTGTTCCGCTCGGTATTTGGGATTCCGGAATCCCTGCCGTATGTTTGTTGGCTACAATCCCTGTAACCCTGCCGTTGGTCTGGACGCCCACGGCTGCGCAAGGCAACCATAGGAGGTCCATCATGAGTGTTCGTCGCCTGTACGAAACTACCTACATCATCAATGCGGCTCTTGAGGACGCAGAGATCGACGCCGTGGCAGCACGCGTCAATGCCTTTCTCGAAGAGAACGGCTCGACCCTCGTCGAAGTAAACAAGATGGGCCGTCGCCGTCTTGCCTACCCGATCAAGAAGAAATACAATGGCTTCTACGTCTATGCGGCGTTTGAAGCTCCAGCGGCGACGCTGCCGATGCTCGAGAAGTTCTTCTTCCTTGAGGACGCAGTGATTCGTCACCTTTCGCTCCAGCTCGATCCGAAGCTCCGCGAGTTCCGCAAGGTGCGGGCGGAAGCTCAGGCGCTGCGTGCTGCACAGATGGCTGAAGCAGCCAAGACTGGTTCGCCAATTCATTAATCACCTTCGAATCCAGGTACGACCATGAAAATCATTCTTCGTCAAAACGTTGAAACCCTGGGCGTCATCGGTGAGATTGTCACGGTGAAGCCAGGTTACGCTCGGAATTTTTTGATCCCAAATCAGCTTGCCTACCTCGCATCGGCGGGTGCTATGCGCGCGCTCGAATCGGAAAAGAAGCAATACGAGCAAAAGACAGCCAAAGCACGGCAACAGGCAGAAGCGGTTTCAGCGCAGCTTGCTGAGCTCCAAATCACCATCTCTATGCAGGTGGGCGAAGAGGGTCGCATCTTTGGTTCAGTCACTGCACCAATGATTGCGCAAGAGCTTGAACTGCGCGGATTCAGCATTGATCGTCGTAACATTATGATTGACGAGCAGATCAAGACGCTCGGCATTTTTGATGTGAAGGTTAAGCTTCACAGCGATGTGATCGCTCCACTCAAGGTATGGGTGATCGGCCAAGAGTAACACTACTACGCCGACACGTTACGCTGATATTCCTATAGAGCCCGTACGAACCATCGTGCGGGCTTTTGTGTTAAAGGCACCATGAAACGTTATATCCTCACCGGTGGGACCGGTTTTCTTGGTCGCGCAATCACCGCTGCATTGCAGCAGCGCGGCGATTCGGTTGTTACCATTACTCGGGGCAGTGGCAACGGTGCCAATCTCCGCACCTGGGATGAGCTGCCGATGCTTGTTGATGGTGCGCAGGCCGTGATCAATCTCGCTGGTTCGAGCGTGGGAGGTCCGCGGTGGTCGGCTCGCGTGCGACACGAGATTCTGACGAGTCGTACCGTATCGACGCGGAACGTGGTTGATGCCATCGCAACGGCGAGTACTCCGCCCGCGCTGATAAGTGCATCGGCAGTGGGGTACTACGGCAATACGATGGTTCCGAGCAACGAGGCGTTACCGGCTGGACAGACCTTTCTCGCTGAGGTCACGGCTGCGTGGGAACGCGAGGCAGAGCGCGCTCGCGCATTTACTCGCGTGTGCACAATGCGGATCGGCGTAGTGCTCGACACTCGAGAGGGGGCTCTGCCCAAAATGGCATTGCCGATGAAGCTTGGAATCGGCGGAGCATTGGGTTCAGGACGTCAACACCTGCCTTGGGTACATCGTGACGATGTTGTTTCAGCCTTCCTCTGGGCCGCCGACGACACTAACGCATTCGGTCCGTACAACGTTGTGGCACCACAAACCGTGACCGTGCGAGAGTTCGCCTCAGTTCTCGGACGTGTTCTGCATCGACCGTCGTGGTTGCCAGTGCCAAGTCCGGTGCTTCGATTGCTTTTGGGCAAGCAGGCGGACGTTGTCCTACACGGACAGTATGTTATCCCAAGTCGTCTTCTCGGTACACCTTTTCGATTTGCACACCCTGAGCTTGACGAGGCCTTGAGCGACTTGCTCGGCTAAGCCCCGGTGATTTTTTTTCGTTAACTTGCCAACCTAGAATCACGAAAATTTCCAGCCAGGAAGAGTTGCATGAGCATCGAAGTTGTCATGCCCAAAATGGGCGAGTCGATTCAAGAAGGTACCATCCTTCGTTGGGTGAAAAAGGTTGGCGATAAGGTTGAGCGCGACGAGGTTATCCTCGAAATCTCGACCGATAAAGTGGACACCGAAGTCCCGTCGCCAGCAGCAGGCGTGATCACACAGATCATGTTCCAAGAAGGTGACACCGTAGAAGTTGGTAAGGTTATATGCGTGCTCGTTGGTGACGGCGCTGTAGCACCAACGCCAGCACCAACGCCAGCACCAACACCAACGCCAGCACCAACGCCAGCACCAACACCAACGCCAACGCCAGCACCAACGCCAGCACCAACGCCAGCACCTGCATCTGGTGGTGGAGAAATCGATGTGGTGATGCCGAAGATGGGTGAGTCTATCCAGGAGGGTACGGTCCTTCGATGGGTGAAGAAGGTTGGCGATAAGGTTGAGCGGGATGAAGTGCTGCTCGAAATCTCAACTGATAAAGTTGACACAGAAGTCCCTTCTCCAGTAGCTGGTACGCTGGTTGCAATCCTTGCAAGTGAGGGTGACGTTGTAGAAGTGGGTAAGGTTGTCGCTCGGCTCTCATCGGATTCAGCTGTAGCTGCTGCACCTGTAGCTGCTCCACCTTTAGCTGCTGCGCATGCTCCGGTTCAGGTTGTAGCGGTTGACATTGCACACGCAGCAACATCGAGCGTGCCACGCCAGTCGGGCTCGCGCTTTTATTCGCCCCTTGTTCGCAGTATAGCTGCAGCAGAGAACATCTCGGTTGCAGAACTCGATAGTATTGCTGGCAGTGGAATTGAAGGTCGCGTGACGAAAAACGATGCGTTGGGTTACCTCGCTCGTCGCGCTACGGGAGCACCGGCACCAGTTGCAGCAGCACCTGCGCCAGTTGCGTCAGCGCCAGCACCGGTCGCAGCGGCACCAGCACCGACGGTACTTACAGGCGGTCAGTCAGAAGTCATTCCTATGGATCGTATGCGTCAGCTTATTGCTGAGCATATGGTTCGCTCGAAGCACACATCGCCACACGTCACGAGCGTCGCTGAAGTGGACGTGACAGGTATCGTGAAGCTTCGTGAGAAGGTCAAGGATGCATTCCAAAAGCGTGAAGGCATGAAGCTCACGTACAATCCGTTCTTCGGATGGGCTGTATGTGAAGGCGTGAAGGCATTCCCTCGTATCAATGTGAGCGTTGATGGTACAAACATTATTCAGCACAAGCGCGTAAACCTT
>CAMCXP010000079.1 GCA_945883395.1 Melioribacter roseus P3M-2 | reverse complement strand
AAGCGCAAATCGCGCCCGGGCAAGGATGGAGTCGAGCTGCGTCATCACATCAACCGCCGCATCAATCCCGAAGGACACAGCACCGACCTCTGCCGAGAGGGTCGTGAGGATGCGGATCATCTCGCGCTGCTCACGTCCGTGTAGAATGGCGAGCTCGTTGTTCATCTCGTAGGTCTCTGCCGGCTCCATAAAGACGGTCTGACCCGACTGCGAGACGCCGTGAATGATGCCCTCAACGGAGCGCTTGGTTTCCACCCGAAGGGGCAGCACAAATCGTCCGTCGCGCTGTGTGATAAACTCCTCTTGAAGGAGCTCTTCATCACCGAACTTCTTCAAGATGCGTTGCAGTCGACTCCGAAGTCGCGAACTCACGTCAAGAATGTCTCGACGAATCGTCGCGAGTTCGCGGCTTGCTGCATCACGAATCCCGCCTGTATCATCAATTGCATCGGTCAGATGCTTTTCGAGAAGTCGATCGTCGATGAGCGGTTCGCACAATTGTTCGAGTGCTGGGAGTCGGTCCCGACGCTCCATCACGAAGGTGCGAAGTCGTCGCGATGTTTGCAGCGCCTCGAACACATGCAATAGGTCGGGAGCAGATAGGAAGTTTCCCTCGATGCGGCACCGTGCTACGAGCGTGCGGATGTCTGCCAAGCGTTCGAATGGTACTACCTCGCCCTGTGCCAGGAGTGATCGACACTCCTCGACATAGGCCAGGTTCATCCGGATCGCGTCTGCATCCATCGATGGAGCGAGCGCACGTGTATGCGCTGCACCAGCGTCGGAGGCGCAGCTGCGAGCAATCACATCAAGCACACGCGGAAACTCGACCTCTGTGCACGCAATCCGGAGCAGTTCGCGATCGTCGGTGTGGGTACTCAAGCGCCGCTCAACAGTTGCTTGGCGATCGATTGAATCAGCGTGCCATCTGCCCGACCCTTTAGCGCCTTGGTTGAGGCTGCCATCAGTTTGCCGAAGTGCGATGCATCAATGGCACCAATCTCTGCAGCAAGAGCCTGTACAGACGCACGCACATCATCTTCGCTCATTTGCTCGGGGAGGAATTCCTGAATGATGGCAAGCTCTGAACGCTCTGCAGCAGCAGTATCCATGCGACCTACGGCCTCGTACTGCTCGATGGCATCCTTGCGCTTTTTGGCAGCGGAATTGAGAATTTTAAATTCATCATCAGGTGTCATATCACGTCCGGTCCCACTCTTTTCAAACTCCAATATTCCCGCGCGGAGTGAACGAAGTGTTTCAAGACGCACTTTATCTCCGGCCTTCATGGCTGTTTTAATCTGCTCGCTAATCGTTTCTGAAAGTGACATGGTGAACTTGGGGCAATGGAGGAAGTGAAGCACAAAAATACAGACCAGGGAGCCTCCGGAGGGACAACATTTCCGTCATGATGATGCCCCCTGCTCCCTGCCCCGTATCTTTGCGATATGATACAAGCCGTCGTATTCGACCTCGATAACACCCTCGTGGACTTCATGGGAATGAAACGTCAAGCAGTTGACGCCGCGATTGCCGCCATGATGGATGCCGGACTGAACCTGACGTTTGATCAGGTTAAAAACCATATCGATAGCATCTATAAGGAGCTTGGCATCGAGTATCAACAGGTATTCGACCGCCTACTCATGGATGTTCTCGGCCATGTAGACCCGCGGATCATCTCAGCAGGTATCATCGCCTACCGGCGTGCACGCGAGGCCGCGCTCAAGCCCTATCCTCACGTAACGGCGACGCTCATGCAGCTCAATCGCAGGGGCATCAAGATGGGTATTCTCAGTGATGCGCCCACGCGTGAAGCATGGCTACGCCTTTGCTTCATAAATTTCCACCACTTCTTTGACGTGGTTGTCACCTTCGATGACACCGGCGAGCGCAAGCCGAGTCCGCTCCCGTTCAAGACTGTCCTCTCCCGCCTCGACGTCGACCCAGCAAACGCACTAATGGTTGGTGACTGGGCCGAGCGCGACATGGTGGGTGCGCGCAACGTTGGCATGAAGACGGCGTTCGCCAAATACGGCGACTCCTTTGGGAACCAAGACGTGCGCGATGTGGACTATATCCTCAACGACATCAAGGATCTACTCGAGATCGTCGCATGATTCTACCCGTTTACACCTACAATCATGCGGTGCTCAAGCAGAAGACGTCGCAGATCGATGATATGTCGGATGAGCTCAACACACTGATCGACGACATGTTCGCGACCATGTACAATGCCAACGGCATCGGACTGGCTGCGAATCAGGTTGGCAAGGGGCTTGCACTCACAGTTATCGACACGCAGGACTCTGGCGATGATGGTGCGTCGTCATCATCTGAACCACTCGTGTTGGTCAATCCTGTGATCGAGGCATTCTCCGACCACGAAGAAGAATTCGAAGAGGGCTGCCTCAGCCTTCCCGACCTGCGTGACGTCGTCATTCGTCCGTCGGCAATTCAAGTGCGCTACCTTGACCGCGCAATGAAGCAACAGGTGCGGGAGGTCGACGGAATCCTTGCCCGCGTTATGCAGCACGAAATCGACCATCTCAATGGCATCTACTTCTACGAACGACTCAGTCCGATTCGTCGCACACTAGCAGGCGGAAAGCTTAAGCGCATCGCACGCGGCGATATCGAACCGGAGTATGAGATTTATCGCGGTTGATCATTCGTCGCCCCTTTCCATCTGATTTTCAATCATCGTCTCGACACATGAAGAACTACATCAACGGTACATGGTCCGACTCCTCAACGGGTCGCACATTCGCAAATCTGAACCCTGCTGATAGCACCGATGTCATCGGCATGTTCCCACTGTCGGACGCTGACGATGTTGCAGCGGCCGTTGGTGCTGCCTCTGCAGCCTTCCGTGCGTGGCGCTTGATGCCGGCACCGAAGCGCGGAGACATCTTGCGCAAGGCAGGTGACATCTTCACACGTCGCAAGGACGAGCTTGCTGCGATCATGACGCGTGAAATGGGCAAGACGCTGCAGGAAACCAAGGGTGATATCCAAGAAGCCATCGATACTGCCTACTACGCCGCCACAGAGACACGTCGTCTGTTCGGCTACACGGCACCATCGGAGATGGACAACAAGATGAATATGTCCTTCCGGATGCCGATCGGTGTGTGTGGTATCATCACTGCATGGAACTTCCCAATTGCTGTTCCATCGTGGAAGATCCTTCCAGCACTTGCAGCTGGCAACACGGTTGTCTTCAAGCCAAGCGATGACTCTCCGCATAGCGCAAACATCTTCGCCGAAATATTGGAAGAAGCTGGTTTGCCAACAGGCGTGTTCAATGTTGTGCATGGTCAGGCCGAAGCCGGTTCGGCTCTCGTCGAGCATCCAGATGTGAAGGTCATCGGCTTTACGGGCTCAACAGCTACAGGCAATGCGATCGCTGCACGGTGTGGCGCACTCAACAAGAAGGTGTCGCTTGAAATGGGTGGCAAGAATGCACAGATCGTGATGCCGGATGCCGATATGGACCTCGCGCTTACGGGCGTGCTGTGGGGCGCGTTCGGAACAACCGGACAGCGCTGCACGGCCACGAGCCGCTTGATCCTGCACAAGGATATTCACGACACTTTCGTGGAAGAACTCAAGCGTCAGGCATCGAACATCGTGCTTGGTAACGGACTGACAAATGCAGCAGCACAGGTTGGTCCGGTGATCAATCAACGTCAGCTCGACAAGGTGCTGTCGTACATCGAGATCGGCAAGTCCGAAGCAACATGCGTACTCGGAGGCGAGCGTGATATGACGGGCGATAACGCCAAGGGCAACTTTGTGAAGCCAACGATCTTTATTGACGTTGAGCGCACCGACCGCATCTTCCAAGAGGAAATCTTTGGTCCAGTTCTGAGCGTTGTTCGTGCCGACTCCTTCGAACACGCAGTTGAACTCGCAAACGACTCAGCGTACGGTCTCTCATCGAGCATCTACACACGCGATGTCAACGCAGCATTCACAGCGATCCGTGATATCGAAGCAGGTATCACCTACATCAACGCTCCAACAATCGGTGCCGAAGCACACATGCCATTCGGCGGTGTCAAGGGTACAGGTAACGGACACCGTGAAGGGGGCTGGACAGTGTTTGACATCTTCACTGAGTGGAAGACGGTGTACGTCGACTTCAGCGGTAAGCTGCAGCGCGCACAGATCGATAACTATTGATCGTCCTACGGTTGCGGTGCACTACGCATTCCTGTAATCACAGCGACGCCGGCGACAATCAGCAGCATACCAATGATGGTGCGCATGCTGATCGTTGCTGTGCCGGTGATCAACGATAGACCAATCGTACATGCGAATGAACAGGCGGCACTTATTGGTATGAACGTCGTCCATGGCGCAAACGACAAGATCACCGTTAACACGATGAATGATGCTGCTAGCGCAAGCACACCCGCAACTGCCGTCCACGAGATAAAGGCAGCCCCGATGGCACGCGGTTCGAGTGCTACACCGTGAAGAGCGTGCGTTAGCAACGCCATTCCTCCGACGGCAAGTGCCGACTGGACAGTCGTCCATGCAAGGATCTGCATCATCGACGCGTTCCCTGTCGTTGTTGACGCTGAAGAACTTCGTAGTACTGACGAATCAAACTCTCGTAGTCCTTGGTATACGACTGCCGCAGCTGCTCCATGGCAGTTCGCGAGGCTTTCCGTTGAAGATCCTGCAGTTCAAAGCCGCGAGGGCTTTGTCGCTGTACGTCCTGACCAGATGTTGACTCGCGGCTCTTTTCATAATCACGATCGTTCATAGAACGCGATGCATCGAGCAGACGCGAGAGGATTCGCTCTTGACGCATCCGTGTTTCTGGCGTGATGGAGCTCGACTGCATATCGCTCATCACTTCCTGCATGTCCTTGGCGATCTGCGACAAGTCGCCGAGTTCCTTCTTCGAACCTGACGCCGAGCGGCGCTCCTGTTCAAGCTCCTGAAGTGCCTTCATCGCCTTGCCTTGCTGTCCGGCAAGCCGACCCATCTCCGCTCGCTGACGCTCGTCCATTTGCTGTCCGCCCTGACCGACACGTTGCATACCCTCGTTGATGCCTTGCTGATCTTCTGCGAGTTGCTGCAGACGTTGGAATGGACTTTGTCCGCGACCCTGACCCTGACCTGGTTTCTGTCCCGATCCACCCTCGCCTTGACCCTCGCCCTGCATCATCGAGTTCAGTGCCTGACTCATCTTTGACGCAGCACCATTCATGGAGCTCATTGCACCCGATTGTTGAGTCATTGCCTGCTGTCCGTTCCGCTCTGATAGGGACTGCATTGCGTCCTTCATCCCCTGCATAGCATCGCCCAGCTCCTGCGCCATCTCAGGCGACACACTCGTCGACTTCTGTCCGAGCTGCATCATGTTGTTTGCAACGTTCTGCATGGACTCGGTGAGTTTCTGTTGTTGTTGTGCCATCTGCGAGAACTGCGACGAATTCGGATCCATATTCTTCATCCGATCGCGCAGTGCTTCCTGCTGCTTCGACAGATCCACCAGATCGTTGATCCCCTTCTGCATCTGACGCATCGCCTCCTTTTGGCTGTTGCGGCGCATTTCACGCTTCATCTGCTTCATCTGCTGCGCAAAACGTTGCAGATTCTGCGAGGCCTGCTGCTGCTGACGAGACGCTTGCTGCTGATCGCCATTTTCAAGGTTCTCACTAGCCTGGTCCATCTGGTTCTTTGTACCCTGCGGGTCGAGATCCTTCTGCGCCTGATCCATCTTGTCTTGCGGCATATCCTGACCGATCTCTTTCATGAGATCCTGGAGATCCTTGGCTTCCTGCGCAAGCTTGTCGAGATCCTCTTGCAGTCGACGCTGTTCTTCGGCAAGCTTCTTGCGGTCCTCTGCATTCATCGAGTTCGCATTCTCTGTCCGCTGGCGGAGTTCATCCTGCTTCTGTGCAAGCTCTTCGGCACGACGTTGCAATTCGTCGGTCTTTTGCTCTGCCTGCATACGCTTGAGAAGATTGAGCTGACGATCCAGGTTCTTCTTGAATTCTTCCTCGTTGAACTTGAAATCCTTCATCATCTTCTGCATCTCGTCGGGCGACAACTGCTCCATCGCCTTCTTCATTTGCTCCTGCATACGCTGCAACTCGGGCGACTTAACCTCTCGCATGAGCTTCTGGAGCTCCATGTACTTTTGCAGTGTTTCCTGAGAGATCGCCTTGTTTTGTTGCAGTTTCTCGGTCATCTGCTCCATCGTTTCGGCGACCTTATCCATGCGCTTCTGCAGTTGCTCCTGACGCTGCATGAGCTCCTCAGCCTTCTTCTTCTCCGACCACGATACATCCTGTTTTTTCTGCGATTGCTGACGTTGGAGTTCTCGTTGGAGCTGTTCGGCGTCCTTGCGCACGTCGTCAGCTTCCTTCGCCAAGTTCTTGAGTTCGCGCTGCATCTCAGTCTGCGTTTTATCGGCTTGCGCAAACACCTCATCAAGTGACGGCATGCGAACAGTCACTGAACGTGTACGTGCAGTCTTTGGTCCACGCACAGCATCGTTGTCTGCAACCTCGAGATACATCTCGTATGTGTCCTCAGGGGTCACGTCGATCTTCGACAAATTCCAGATGTACGGCACATCGCGTGCCGTTGCGTCGCCGATCAACGGAATATCGATTGAGCGGAATGCGTTTTCCGGTTGTGCATATCGGGATGATTGCAAGCGATAATAGAGGCGAAGACGCGAGAATCCGTAGTCATCTGTGATCGAGGTCACTACCGATACCGTTGCCTGCTGTGTTAGCTCGACATCCTGTGTTGGCTGCACGAGCGTAATCGTCGGCGCTGCATCGCTGAGCGCAGCAATCCGATACGATGCTGGATCCTGATTACGCGTACCATCGCGATCAACGATCTCGATCGAATACGATCCCTGAGCGCTCACCATGAATCGTCCACGCGCAGCATTGCCTTGGACCTTCATCGGTACACGTAGCGTATCGACCGAGGCACTGTCGGCATCGCGCGTGATGACAATTGTTGCTGTAGCAAGATCCTTGTTTGACTGAATGGAGAGGTCGACTGATGAACCCGCAAGCGCTGTTACATCAGCCTCCTGCTCGGTAAGGTCCGTCGCCGCCATACGGGTATATGCCGGAGGTGTAACACGGCCGCTCAACGAACGAACGAGCGGACGGTCGAGTACGACAATCCGAGCAGTATCGGTACGAACACCAACTTCGAGCCATGCGCTTTCGGCATACACATCCACCGACCGCGTGATGCCGGCAAGCGTGTACAGATACGACATTCCTGTGTCACGACGCAGCGTCCACGGCTGGAAGCGCTCAGATCCCTGTTCACGTACAAACACGGTTACCTCTTCCGGCGGCACACCCGTGGCGTGAACAACAACACGAACCGATGCTCCACGCAGGACCGTATCGCTCTTCGGAGAGATACGTAGTGAAAACGGAGCCGGTGCCCGGAACGACGTACCATACGAGCGCACACGATGCCATGCCGCTCCAAACGGAACAGGAGCTAGCGTTACGAGCAACGTAACACTCATCATCGTCAGCAGACCAAGCAACAGCATGCGACGCGGGTGCTCACGATTAACGATCACCGTAAAGTCCAACGGCTGCGCCACATCAGCCACGCTCTCAAATGCTGCCGTTGTGAGTTCGGACGCGTGTGTGTGCTGATCATCGGTGAGTTGCAGCACATTGCAAAGCATGTCGCCAAGCTGCGGATATGCGGCACCAACGCGCAGAGCAGTATCGGATGTGGCTTCCTGCGGTCCGAGACCAACGCGCCGCAGAACATGCGGAACAATCCAGTACGCTATCGATCCCGCGCAACCGAGTACGACGGTAACCCACATACCAAATCGAACCTGCATCGATGCATGTGCAATAGCCTCGATTGTCACAATGAGAAGGATCAGCGCGGATGACGCCATCAATGCAGACCCAGATCCACGTAGCATCCTCCACCAGTGTTCGGAACGCTGAACACTGATCAAACGCGATACCAAGTTCTGGCGTGTGGGTTGGTTACTGACGGAGTGCATAGACAACAATATTGGTTCCGATTTTTAGGGCCGCTTCGCGCTTCTCGGGCGGATCGTGATGTACGTCTGGATCTGCCCAACCATCGCTTGGATTAGTCTCTACGGTATAAAAAACGCACAGACGCGTACCGACAAACAACCCAAATCCTTGGGGTGACTTCGCATCATGCTCGTGGATCTTTGGCAACCCATTCGGGAAATCGAAGTGAGCGTGATAGAGCGGATGCGAGAACGGCAGTTCGCGAAGCTCCTGGTCGGGGAACACACGCTTGAGTTCCTTGCGGATGGATGCATCCATCCCGTAGTCATCATCAATGTAGAGGAAGCCACCATTTTCAAGGTAGGCACGCAGATTACGGACCTCCGACTCTGTAAAATTCACCGTGCCATGACCGGTCATGAACAACACCGGATACAAGAACACGTTATCCGTGGACAGATCCACAAACTCATACACGGGATCGACATCGATCGCCGTATGCATCTGTATGTACCGCAGGAGATTGATCTCCGCACTCGGATCATTATACCAATCTCCCCCACCTGAATACTTCACGCGGGCAAGTTTAACGGCTGACTGTTGCTGCGATGGTGGAGTGGCTTCTTGCTGAGGCCTTGGTGGAAAACGCACCTGCGCATGTGCCGCTGCTGGTAGGAGCAGACACCACGCTAACACGACAGCAAGGATGATTACGACGCGAGACGACACACAACAACCTTCTTTTGATCTTCCTGAAACCACGGAACACCGAATACATCAAGATCACGTTCTTCGAACACGACATCCGGATGCTGCGCACGAGCCTCAGCGATCTCCTCCGTCAGATCGCCCCCTTTCAACAAGGCGCACACTGTGGACGGTTTCATCAAGGGGCGAACCCAAGTGATGAGAAGCGCTGTCTTGGCAACGGCACGCGAGACAATAACGTCGAAGCCACTCCGATAGTGCTGATCGTTGACAAGATCCTCCGCACGAGCACAGATCGCTGAGACGTCCTTGAGGTCGGTGTGCTGAGCAAACATGCTCGTCATCGAAACCTTTTTCTTAATCGAATCAACCATCAGAAGCTTGATATCT
>CAMCXP010000078.1 GCA_945883395.1 Melioribacter roseus P3M-2 | reverse complement strand
AGACGAGATCACGATGATGCAGTTTGATCCAAATGATGACGGCTATATAGCGGTTGCCGGTTCGCTTGGTATCTCGTTGCTGGACGTACCTACACTTCTGCCGAATGACTATATCCCGTCGACGTCAGGTGCGTGTACGAGCATCGCATGGAGTCCGACAAGTGCCTCGATTGCTGTGGTCGAAAGCGAAGATGAGTATTACATCATTGATCTCGTCACTGGACGTCGCACGGATGTTCGGTCTGCTGGACCACTCTGGGGTGCCGTCCGCAGCCTCGCATGGACCGCTGATGCTTCACGGGTGGTCGTTGCATGTCGATTTACAAATCTTCTCATCGATGGTACGACAGCCGCATTTATTCTGAGGGGACTCGACGCTCCTGCAATGCCACGCGAAGTATCGGTGTCGCCCTACAACGATGAACTCGTTGTCGTATACGACAGCGTGCCGGATCCTGTGCGTGTGTTCGAAACAGGATCGTTGACACCTCGCCGCACCTATGGCGCTTCGCTCGGCAGCGGCTATACGCCGCGCGACGGACGCTATGCACAGGGAACGCAGCAGCATATCACTGGTTCATCCGGACTCGGATTAGCGATCGTTCGCAATCTCTCTTCTGGTGGACAGCGCACGACGACCGATGTGTCGGATACGCTGTTCTCTATTGTTTGGCCACGCCTAACACCGCGCGATGTGGATATGCAGCGCGTGCGCGTGGGCACCCGGCGCGACTCAACGGTTGTTGATGTGCTGCGCAACACAACACGCTTCGCACTCACAGCCGACTCACTCCGCATCGAGGGTCCACACGCACAAGACTTCCGCATTACACTGCAGTACGTGCCCGGCGTATTCCCGGCACAGTCGCAGGGCCGTGGCGAAGTAACGTTTACGCCATCTGCGCGCGGAGCTCGCACGGCGCGATGTGTGATCTTCATTGGCAGGGACACAGCTGTCATCAACCTGCGTGGTGAGGGGATCGAGCCGACGCTATCCATCATCACACGATCAATCGACATGGGCGTGCGTCTGATCGGAAACACATTTGACTCAACAGTCGTGGTCGTGCGCAATGTTACCGATGCACCAGTGAGCATTTCGTCTATCTGTCTTGCCGATAATCCAATCATGCCCTTCCGGATAATGGAACCAACAGCACAACTGTGCGCAGCACCGCGTATGCTTGCTGCATCAGAGAGTGTTTCGCTGTTACTTCGCTTCACACCGAACACAATCGGACGAACATCAACGTATTTGGAAATCACTACCGACGATGGACTTGAGCCCTACGCGATCAACGTGACGGGCACGGGGTTGGGTCCGACCGTTGCCGTGCGCAGCGACAGCGGATTCCCCGGCGATCGACGTCCGCTGACGCTTGTCATGCGCGGCGCAACAGGGTTTGTTGGTGGCGGCGCATTAGGCTATGCTGGACGACTCCGATTCGACCGATCGGTTGTGGTGCCTGAAGCACGCGGCGTGGAGACCGATGGCACACTTGCCATCAGCGGCACATGGACTGGTGCCGATAGTGTGATCGCACAGATTCCTGCGACGATCACGCTTGGTCGTGCAGACTCAACGGTCGTGAGCCTTACCTCATTTGTGTGGCTTGATGCATTCGGCGACACGCTTGATCGCGACGTGCTGCTTGAACCTGGACTCTATCGCGTGCTGGGAGTGTGTAGGAATGATCGGCCACGGTTGTTCGATCCGAATGCGCAATCTGTTACCGTGATGCGCACGCAGTACGGACTTGACATCGACGTACAGAGTGCGCTTGATGGTGATGTGCGCGTCAACCTCTTCACGCTCGACGGACAATGTGTGATGTCACAACGACATCGAGGTCAAGAGCAACGCACGCGCGTAACGCTTGACCTCGATGATATTGCACGTGGTATGTACGTCCTGCGCGTTGCTACTCCAACGCGCACCACGGCACAGCTTACTTGGTGGTAGGATATCCCGCAGCATTCCAGGCGTTGATACCGCCTGCCATGTTGATGACGTTCTTGTAGCCCTTCTGCACCATCATACTCGCAGCGCGTGAGCTACGTCCACCAACTGCGCAGTACACAACGATCGTTGCGTTCTTATCGATCATTGCCTTCGCTTCTTCAACAGTCACCGACTTTGCTGTCTGACCGCACGCGCTTGTTGAAAGTGTTACCAGTGCCAGTGCAGCTATTGTGACGAGATGCAGGAGTGTGCGCATTACTTGGCCCCTTCCATATCAGCAACAGCGCGGTTGACCGATGTCCAGGGTCCGCCATTGATTGCAGGATACCCCTTCGATGTTGCCAGACTTGTTGCCGACCCGCTCCGTGCGCCAGATGCGCAGCAGAATACGAACGACGCCGACTTCGGCTGCTTTGCAAGCCAGCCTTCAATTTCCGGCAGCGGAATGTTCTTTGAGCCCGCAACGTGCCCGCCACGATACTCCATCGGTGAACGAACGTCAACAATTGTTGCGCCGGCGCGCAGTGCTTCGCCGATGCCTGCTGATGAACCGCCACCCATGAGGTTGCGTAGGATGTTGAGCATAGGGATGTTTTCGATGCGTGTGAAACATGTTACGATGAACGTCACAAACCTAGTACACGCATCTGCTGCTCAACAGGACTTTTGTCACACAGACGTGCATCAGAACGTCACCCGCAACGTCGCGAACACATTGCGCGGCTCGGCAGGAAGGATGCCGGGTCCGGGATAGCCCCCTGATCGACGCGTGAAGTAGCTCGCACCGAAGATGTTGTTGCACGACACGTCGAGTGTGTATCGATCGTACGTGTAGCCGAGCGTTACATCCGCTACTGTGTAGGCTGGGATCTTGCCTGCTGTTGCGTTAGCACTCGAGAGTGTATTCCTCGCATCTGTGAATTGCTCTGCTGTGTGCGACACGAGGAACGAACCACGGAAGCCCTTATACGTGCCTTGCAAACCTGTGCGAATGATTGCCGATGGAGCATACTCCACGAACTTGCCATCAATCGATGTGTCCGACGGTGTATCGTAGCGACTGTCGAGCAACGTACCGTTGAAGACCACGTGAATGTCCGGTGCTTCAGTTGATTCCGTGAACAAGCGCGTCAGTGAAAGGTCTGCTAGTGCCTCGATGCCACGCGAGTAGGCATCAGCGACGTTTGTCCGCACACGAACGGACGTGCCGTTGATGTTCTGAACGATTTCACCTGTACGACCATTGTATCGAATGAGAAATCCTGTGACGTCCCACGAGAGCATTGAGCCGATTCGACCACGTACACCGGCCTCGAGCGTGAAGCCAGACTCATCCTTGATGTTCGGGTCAACGGCATAGTTTGGAATCGTGATACGAAGATCACTAAACCAGATGGCACGGTAGTTCTGCGTGGCATTCAATGTCAACTGCACATTATCGAGATCGTATGTCGCACCAATACCACCAAGCACAACAGTGCGTGTACGCTCTTCCGAGCTGTTGATCGTTGAGTCGCGCAGACGATAGTATCCATCGGATCCCGTCGTGATGCTCTCGACACGAACGCCTGGCACGATCGACAAACGTGAGAATGGACGCACGACGACTTCTGAGAACCACGCAAGGTTACGCGTTGGAAATGTAAAGTCTGATCCCTCAAGTCGACCAGATGAGGTGAACGCGTAATTGGCAACAGCCTCTGCGGTGCCGTTTCCTTGTTGACGTACCGTCGAGCCTGCATAGAGGCGGATACCAGTCAGCGCAGACCACTTGAGATCACCAACTTCAAAATCGTGCTGCAGTGTTGTTTCATTGCCAATGTTGCGATACTCGTCGATGTTGACCGTGCGAACACCACCCGTATCAGGGATCGTAATGCTCGCAACCATTCCAACACTACGACGGAAGCTGAGGTTGCCGAAGAACTGTGAACGGAGCGAAGTAGCGTCGTCGATCATCCAGTCGGCAGTGAGCGATGCAACATTCCAGTCGAGACGGAACCAGTTGCGATCGCGCAGCGCGATTGACGGGTCACGTGCAAACTGTTCATCCGTGAGTCCACCCGGCTGCTTCCCCTCGTACATCATATGCGTATAGTCCGCACGAATGCGCACATTCTCTGATACACGCGTGGTGACAGCTGCATACGCCGTGTATTGATCTAGCTGACTGTTAGCACGCCATCCATCGGAGTGGCGTGTGTTGACGAGAGCGACGTAGTTGGTGTTCTCGACCGTTCCTCCAGCACGAGCGAAGAGTCCGGCAAAGCCATACCCACCGCCGGTGAGCGAGACATCTCCCGCGAACGCACGATCACGAGCACCATCGGCCATCACAAAGTTGATCGTTCCACCAAACTGTGAACCATAGCGAAGTGCACCTGCGCCACGCACCACGTCGATTCGCGAAACTGCTTCAAGCGGCGGAGTGTAGTACGCCTCCGGATACCCATATGGATCAGCCGATATATCGTAACCGTTTTGGCGTGTCACGAAATGCACATTCCGATTGGGATTTAACCCGCGACCACCGATGCTCATAGTTACGCCGGCAGCATCATTCTCGAAGATGTTGAGTCCGGCAATTCCTATCAGCGACTGACGTGGATTGTTGACCGCCGTGTTGCCGATCACCGATGCCATGCGCACAACCTCGGTCTTCTTTCCGGCGTTGATCATCCCCACTTGCACATCAGGTGCATGCGTGATCATGAAGCGCTCCTCACCAGCGGCATCCCGCACTTCCACAATGGGAAGGTACAGCGTGTCGCGTCGCGTCTTCGTGCTATCGAGCATCCACTTCTGTGCGACAGCTTCCACTGCGCAAAGGGAAACAATGCTGGCGAAGGCAAGACCAAATCGGCGCGAAAACATTTCCGACTCCATTAACTGCGACTGTAATGGTCCGAATTTAGAATTTATTTGGACTTAGTCCAAATAAAATACCGATTACAGTCCGGCGGCGTCTCCCAAACCGGCCCTCACAGGAAACCAGATGGTCTGCATGATGGCTGCATCAGCGGGGAGGGTGAATGAAATCTTGCCCTCACGAAACGATTCCCCGTCGTTTGTTGTCCGAAGCACGAAGGTGTTGGCAACAAAGGAGATAAGCGAATTCAGGATGCCCCCTTCCTGCTTCGTTTTCGCATCGAGCTTGTCGATCTTGAGTCCGGTATACCGCGGTCGTACCACCCCCGTGCACCTGCGTCCGCGGACGACGAATGCGAAGGTTGCTGACGTGGCCTTGCCACTCCGGATCCTGATGTTTTCGGCCGTTGGAAGGAAGCTATTTAGCTGCGTCACATCCATTACCCCCAGGGAGCCATTGCCAATAAGCTCGTAGGTCTTCGACATGAGCGGAATGGTGAACGTAGCCGACATCGGCGCGCCATTCATGAACGTGCCCGATGCAACAATGCGAAATGGTGTGCCTGTATTCTCCGCGCGATTCATGCAGTCTGTTGCGAGCACGCGCAGGTTACTCCATCGTAGCGTCGCTGGTGTGGGTGCATGCGGCCACCGTTCGCCATAGACGAGCGATGCTGTGCGAATGCGGATCGAGTCAATCGCAACAACAAACGGAATCGCCTGTGCAATCTCGTTCAGCATCTTTGGTCGAGTTCGCGTTGGCTCGTTGCGCAGTCGCTTATTGCTCAGGATGTCAACCGACAGACGCTCAACATCCAGCATCTCAACATGCAACGCTTCTCGACGTGAGAGTGCTGCAAAATCGATTGAACGCAGCGTGATGGATCCGCCACTGATCCGAAAGCGATCGCCATTATATCGCTGCGAAGCAAAGAACGCATCATCGCGCTTCGTTGGCCCAAGTGCAAAGGCCTTGAGCGTAAGGATATGTGTGCGATAGGAGAAGTTCACACCGCGCGCTTCATACGTGTAGCCGTCAGGACGCATATACGTTACCGAATCAACGATCAGCGAGCTATCGCGATCGTTCACTGCCACATGCAATCCATACGTCTGCACGTGGCTACCGTTGGCAAGTGTTCGCTTCCACAACACAACATCAATCGCGAGATCACCGAGCGGACGCTCTTGGGTATTGTCGGTGGGATCCACATGCACCGGACCAAACCGCACCGTTAAGCCTGACAACTCACCTGAATACTCATCCCGGCGGTCGTGTGTCGCATTCGAGATGCGCAAATCCTCCACCACAACTTCATCGATTGAAAGGGGCTGCACATACGTCGGTATCGATACGATGAACAGATCGCGCAGGAGAGAATCAACATTCGGAACACGCGGCAATCGCACCAGCGACGAATCGGCATGCGTCGCGGTGGTATCCAACCGCGAGGTATCCTGCTGCCACTCTCGCACTGCCACACGTGGCTTCTTGATGTGAATTGCTCCGAACGATACACCACCACCGTCGATGATATCCCACGGTGTGATTCCGCTGATAGCAATCGCCGGAACATCAATCGCCACAATGCTTCCACTATCGAGCGTACTATCACGGTACACAACAGCGAGATCGTCGATCTCGAGCGATCCGGTGACGTATGTGTAGTCGATGTCGCCGATATCTATCGAGAGTTTTCCCTGCGTTGCAGAGCTCGCTTCGACACGCGCGCGACTGCGGATGTATTCAACAATTGCAGCACGAATATTCTCGTTGATCGTGTTCGCGAAGTAGAGGTACGCGATAAATCCTATTGCCTGTACGCCAACGACAACAGCGATTGCGATAAGCGCTATACGCTTCCATGACCATGCCATGTGATTACCTCTCCAAGTGGTGACCTACGAATATCGACACTGTCACGTTGCGGGGCACATCATCCTCAAGCAATCATCATTACATCCGGAGGATCTATGCTTCACGAATCGTTTGGTCTCCATCTCATTCTCTTGCCGGCAGTGGCCTGCCGCATTCCAGCACATGTACAATCGGCCCTGACCAACACCACAACCTTGGTCTGTGCAGAGTTCACGTGCCGGTGCGTTGCGGTGCACGCGCGCGAGGACCATGTGCATGTGTTGATATCAGCAACAACAGAGCGCGATATCACATCATTCGTCCACGCACTGCTGGAGGCATTGTGCAGAACTGTTGTCGAGTGCGGCGGACCCTTTCGACGTTTCTCGTGGGACCCCGCAGTGCACGTAACGTTGCTTCCCCCATGGCACGTGGAAATCCTCGCAAGCTTCGTGCGAGATCAAGATCGATTTCATGAGCAGCGAACACTAGAGCAGGAGCTCGATGAAGTCTTCCGTCCAAACGCTCTTGAATCGGAGCAGCCCCTTAGCATCAACTAGCTGTTACCCTGCAATCTCCTTGACATCAGTGCTGGCTGCAATCTTGATCGCCTGCGCAAAGCGCTCGATCTCTGAAGGCGTGGTGTACACTGATGGTGCGACACGTAGACCCTTAAAATCCTCATGTCCGATCGAGACCGTAAAGATGCGATGCTTATCGAGAAGCCATGACGACAGCTTTCCAGGGTCGGTACCCTCGATGTGTACAAGGCGCAATCCGCACTGATTCGACTCGTCATCGATGTTCGTAAGGAACCTGATGCGCGGCAGATCGCGCACCTGATCTTGCCACAGCGAGTGCAGGTATCGCAAACGCGCCGCCTTGCGATCAGTACCTAACGCAAGGTTAAAGGCAATTGCTTCGCCCAGGGCATTGTGCACGGCAGCAGGGTGCGTACCGATCTCTTCGAACTTGCGGATGTTGGTGTCCATGTCCTTTGGCGCAGCCATCAGTGGCCACACATCAGCGATGCGATCACGTTGTGCGAAGAGCATTCCAGTACCGATCGGACCGACGAACCACTTATGGAGCGACGTGCCGAAGTAGTCGCACTGCAGATCGTCTTGTGTAAATGGGAAGTGTGCAAACGAGTGTGCACCATCAACGATGCTGATGATGCCACGCTTGCGTGCGAGCTCGCATACTTCTCGCACGGGAAGAATCTGTCCGGTGAGGAAGACCACATGCGAGATGTGGATCACCTTCGTGCGTGGCGTGATTGCTGCTTCGATGGCATCAATGAAATCACGCTTGCGCATCAGGGGCGTTGGGAACTTGACCTTCACGATCACCACGCCATCGCGACGCGACCGTTGGTCCCATGCTGTAAGCATTCGCGGGTAATCGTGCGTTGTCGTGAGTACTTCGTCACCACGCTGGAGATTCAGTCCGAGCTGCACATGCTGAAGTGCCTCACTCGCATTGCGTGTGATGGCAACTTCCTCAGGCGAAACGGCATACATGCCGGCAAGACCTTCTCGGATGGACTCAACCTGAGGTTCTTGATGACGCCACATTTCGTAGGCAGGCATGGTGTTCGCCTGTTCCGTGTAGCGACGGAACGCGTCTTGCACGGTTCGCGGTGATGGCGATACTCCGCCGTTGTTGAGGTTTACGATCGCGCGGTCGACGGCAAAGCCCTCCTGCACCGTTCGCCAGAAGTCTTCATCCCGCGCTGCGTCGCCAGCAGCAACTCCCGGAAGTGCAATCGGCAGCCAATGCGTCACTGCATGGAGTGACTGCGAACCAAACAACGCCGTTGGACCTGCAGCAGCAAGTGTCTGCAAGAGTGTTCTGCGTGAAATCATCGTCATCTCCTCCTTATCAGTGAACTCGACAGCGCGATCGAACGCTGCGAGACCCGTAACGTCGGTATATTCGCAGCAAACTGTACGAAAGTAGCACGATGAAGCATACGATCTTCCACCCAATGCACACGGCCGCTGGTGCCAAAATGGTATCCTTTGCTGGCTTCGAGATGCCAATCCAATACCCAACAGGTATCCTCGAGGAGCATCGGATTGTTCGCACAGGCGTCGGGGTGTTCGACGTATCGCACATGGGCGAGTTCGACGTACAAGGCACCGACGCTCTGGCGTTGATCCAAAAGCTCACGGTGAACGACGCATCAAAGCTCGTACCGGGCAAGGCGCAATACTCAGCGCTGACACGTCCGAATGGCGGCATTGTGGATGACTTGCTTGTGTACATGCGTGGCGAGAACCACTACATGCTTGTTGTGAACGGCGCGAATATCGACAAGGACCTCGCGTGGGTGCAGGAGCATGCTGCTGGGTTCGCGAATGTCACCGTGGTCGATGAAAGCGACGGCATTCATCTCCTCGCCGTGCAGGGTCCGAAGAGCATTGCAACACTGCAAACGCTCACTGACGCAAATCTTGAAGAAGTTCCGTACTACGGCTTCGTTGATGGTGCGCTCGCTGGCGTACCAATGATCCTGTCACGCACAGGATACACAGGCGAGATTGGCTTTGAGCTCTACTTCCGTGGTGATGCTGCTGTTGCCAGCACCGTCGTCACTGCCCTGTTCGAAGCAGGCAAGGAACACGGCATTGCATGGATCGGTTTGGGCGCACGTGATACGCTGCGTCTCGAGAAGGGCTACTGTCTGTACGGCAACGACATTAC
>CAMCXP010000077.1 GCA_945883395.1 Melioribacter roseus P3M-2 | reverse complement strand
TGTTACTTCGCCACATACATCAAGCGTAGCGGCACGCGATGTATCGACACACGTGCCCGACGTAACAACACACCGATATGATGTTGCGGTGTTCGCCATCGTAAGAGCAGCAAGTGTTATCGTTGGCGCTGTTGCATCTGCTTGCTGCAAATTCTCATACGCCGAACCACGACCAATCTGCCACTGATAACCAGCACGGTTGTCTGAGCTTTCGCATGAGAACGACGCAGACTCACCGATGCGAACCTTTTGGGCGTCTGGTTGACGTGTGATAGCGCCGCATACGTTGAGTGTGACTGCCCGAGTTGAATCAATGCACGTGCCGCGTGAGATCACACAGCGATACTGCGCGCCGTCGTTATCCATCGTAAGGTCTGATACACGAAGCGTGTTCGTTGTTGTACCCGTGAACTGTCCGCCTTCTGCAACCGCCACAGCACCTTGCTGTGTTACACGCTGCCATTGATACGTTACGTCAGGTACTGATGATGCGCAGACGAATGTGGCCGTTGCACCAATCGTGGTGCGGACGTTCGATGGCTGACGTGTGACGGCAACGGCACAACCTGTTACGAGGTTTGTGATTTCAGCAGGCGTCAAGGCACGACCCCACATACCGATCTCATCAATCGCGCCGTTCACATGATTCCAATATCCCGTTGACGAGGCGAGCTCGCCAACAGAGATGCCTGACGCGCTGCGTGTATTGAGTGCAAGCGTTGTTGCGGTAACAGCACGAAGAATGCCATTGATATACACGCGCAGTGTTACACCATCGTAGGTAAACGCAACATGATTCCAGTCGTTCACAAGAAGACGATTGTTGTCGATTGCAACAGCCTGCGTGTTCGTCGAATCTGAAATGGTCACGGTAACGGTTGTGAAGTTATAGTCGATCGACCATGCTTCACTTGAGGGCTGCTGATCGCCCCCTTGCATGCGTGCAATCAGCGTGCTCTTTTGTGCAGGATTACCCTGCCAGAACAACGAGCGTGGCTTCACCCAAACGGCGACCGTGAGGTTCTGCGTGTTGAGGAGCGCATCGTAGGGAATAGCGATCTCGTGATGGCGAGCGCCAAGCGTAATACCAGTCACACCGAAGTCGTATGCTGTATCTGGTACTCCGGCTCGTCCAACAGTGCGGGTTGCACCGAAGACCTCGCCGTCAAGTTCATTGCCGCTACTATCAGCAGCGTTCTTATCGAGAGGCCACCAGCCAATGAGGTTCTGAGGTGATACGTATGCTGGAAGTGTCTGTGCTGTAAGGCTTAGTGAGCCTACGATACAGATAAGAGCTACGATGAAAATTCTCATGATGGTTCCCCCCATCGTGTCGATACATTGTGAATTACGTTACGGCAATTTAACACTTGCCTCCTCTAATGCCTATTTTACGACATGCGATCGCAGTTGATTTCTTGGGTATGTGTGCTTTTCCTCTCGACAGGTTGCACCACGTTGTATGTCGGACCACGCATGGGGTTCGAGATGCCTGTCGCTGGTGGATCAACCGATCCCCTCATCACAGATCAGAGTTCAACGTCGGCTGGAGTCTCCGGTGGCCTCTGGCTTGGCATGCAACTGACCGATCGATGGTCGATCGAGACGGCACCCGGCGTGCTGACGCAACAACGACGCAATGTGTACAGCGGTGTTTACACAGACAATGCCACGTCAGTTGACCTCACGGCCTATCAAGTAATGTCGATGTCGTCTGCGCAGTTTCCCCTCAACATCCGGTACGCGGTAGCACCGTGGTCATCCGATCTCACGCTCTATGCACTTGGTGGTGTTGGTTATGAATATGTGCGTGCACGCCGATATGAACTCAATGGCGTTGCGCGCATCGCAGACGTTGAATGGCCCTTCTACGATGAGAATACACAAGCGGTTGCGACGCAACGGTCGACTGTTTCGATCACAGCAGGCACGGGATTGCAGTACAAGCTTTCAACCACATGGCGGGTCCGCGGCGAACTCTCTGTGATCACGCGCACGGGCAGCATCACGTCGGGAGCCGGACGCGTGCTTGTTGGGTACGATGCGTTTGACGAAGCCATGTTCTACGACTTCTCGTCAGCCTATCCTCGCACTGCGCTCGCGCTACACGTAGGCATTGTAGGGTACTTTTGACGTAAGCCGTCCTTCGCATGCGCCGCATCACCCTCCTCACCACACTCATCCTGCTGCAGCAGATCACCTTTGCTGGCGATCCGAGCGAACACCGTCGCATGGGTGCGGAATCGTTCGACAGAGCGGTGCGCTCAAACATCGAACTGCGACGTCAGCTCGCGTACTACGGAATCGACTCGGTGATTGTTCGTATTGCACGAACGGATAGTGCAGACCTCGAGGTAACGTACGGCGATCTCTGTGCAGCTCCATCTCTTCGCGGACGATTGATGCTCGAGACGTTGCGCGAACTGCAGAACGGCATCCTTGGCTCATCATCGAATCGCATCGTGGTATCCGATACGCTTCGTGAGCAGCTGCTTGCGCTGCGTTCCTATCGCAAAGGCGATCATCCACTAGAGACGATGGACCACCGTGTGCGTCCGACAACCTCGTATGCGAAGCAACTGCATGTGATTGATGTAACACTCATGCGCGAAATGCTTCCGCTGCGCATCGACGCTGAGGATCGCACAGCGCTAACACGGCGCATCGACACTGCAGACTGGACACTGCCCGAGATGATTCCGGGATATCTCACAGCACCAGCAGTGTTTGCGCTCCTTGATGCACGTGCGCATGGACTGCGCCTGTATAGCGAGCTAGTACACGATCGCGATATCGCTGCACGATTTGCTCGCTTGTTTCTTGTGACTGCAGCATTTGCTGATCACTACTTCCAGGACATGTTCGCGAGCGATCACCATATTCGTGATTGTAACGAAGCACCAGAGAGTGCGCTGCTTGTAAGCACTGAGAACGAGTCGCTCGAGCAAGAGGGATGCCGCGAGTATTATCGCATCAAGGGTATTCGGTTCTGGTTCGAGCGCTATGGCGACAATGGGATTCTCTATGGCGACGGACATTTCACGGACGATCAGATGGCAAAGGTGCTCCGTGGTGCAACGGCCTTGCAACGCGAGATCAGCTCCGAGCGCACGTATGATGATCACGTCGCTGACATGCATCGTGTTGCACGTCGTCGACCAGACAGTGCAATGCTGTATGCCGATGCGTTTCGTGATGCACCTATTGCACTCAACGCTGAGCTCTACGAGCAGGCACGCTTCCTGCGCCGTTCTATATGGGGTCCGTACGGACAGCTTTCTTTAGCTGCGCTTACCCAAGGGCGCGCCTTTGGCGGCCTGATCGAAGCCTCTGTTGGAACGGTGATCCCACTGCGCTTCACGCCACTGCCACGCGCACGTGAGGCGGGCTATGAGTCGTCACTCGCGTTCGTTCCAACACTCAGCGCGGCCTTCGGCGTGTCACGCGATCGCTGGTTCGCCCTCGTGAAAGGGGGCCTCGGGGTACAAGTGGTCGATGGATTGCGGGTGGGTGTTGCCAGCGGACCCTATGTACGGCATGAATCGTTTACTGGAAGCCGCGCACAGTTCCCCGTCTTCGTCGACGTAACGATGCTCTCGAAGCCGCTGTCATTCGCAGCTGGACTCGAGTTCACACTCAGCGTGGCCGTTACACAGAACTCACCGTACGATCTTCGACTCGGTGCTGGGTTTAGTTTCTACTGACGATCACCGTGGCGACATGCACCACGTCGTCATCACGCATCAGCACCACAGCATACACGCCCGGCGCAACACCATCGATTGCAGTGCGTCCGCCATCAAGAAACTGCATTGTCGCTACGCGCTCACCACGCAGATCATAGACCATCGCTCGGACAAACACCGATGGCTCCACAATGATCCGTCCACCGAATGAGAACACCTGTGGCACCGACAACTGTTCGTCATCAACACCAACGGTTGTGCTCTTTGCGCGCAGCGGAATACGTGTGACGTCGGTACAGTTATCGAGGCGGAACTCGATTGCGCCGATGTGTTCACCTTCCGGACGCTCACGGGTATTGAAGCGTGCGGTAAACGTTGTTGCCTGCTTCACAGGCAAGCGCATACCCTTGCGCATTGTCGTTGTAAACGGACCTGTAACTGTGAGGTCCATCACATAGGCTTCGTCGATCGCGTCCGACTCCGGAGTTACATCGTAATCACGCATATGATCCGACGCTCCGTTGTACTGCACTTCACCGAAGTCGATGTCCTTCACCGTCGCCACGCGCAGTCCATCGGCACCGTACACAACCGGATAGGTAAACGTCCGATCGCATCCGAGTGAACGCACAACAACACTCAATGTGTCATCGGTATAGCCTTGTGGGAATGCTCCGATGATCGAGATTGGCACAACGCGTGTTGCCTGAGCACCAACCGTCATTGCGGCCGACGGGATGGCAACAGTGAAGCCCTTCTTCGTTGTTGCCGTGCGGATCTGCGCCGCAACTGCTGTAGAGTTTGTGATCGAGATCGCGCTTACCAGCGTATCTGCGGAACTTCCGCACATGAGCGCTGTTTCGAATTCAGGTCCGGGCGCGGTCGGCGTCGTGATAATGTCACCACGTTGACCAGTGATCACGACTTCCCATGTGCGCTGACATGTGTCGTCCATAAATCGAACTGTATCGAGGACAACCATCGATGAGTCGATCGTGATATTGAGCGGCACGTTGCGTGATTGACCTGGAGGAATCACGATTGGCAGACCTGTGTTGGCAACGCTCAAGCGCGAGGCGCTAATCTTCTTGATACGAACTTCATCGACGCCGGTGTTCACGATCAACGGGTTAATGACAAACGTGCTCTCACAGAACGCAAGCTTCGGCAGCGCGATCGCTGCGGGCGACACCTGCGCGCGGACTTGTCGAACACGCACGTCAACTGTGGCAGTGTCTGAGCATCCAAGTGGGTTCGTGACAATCACCACATACGTCGTGTTGATATCAGGTCGATCGAGGAGTGTTCCACTCGATTCCGCGAGACGACGGCCGTTGGCAAACCAGAAGAACGTATGCGGTGACATGCTTCCCGTAATGGCCGGCGTCATGCGTACCGTATCGCCATCACAGACGCGCAGCTGCGAAGCCGACAGTATCACGTCTGGTCGAGGGTTGATCGTGAGTTGCATGGAATCACGACGCGTACAACCTCGCGCATCGGCGACAGTTACCGATAGGATTGTTGTGCCCTTCGGAACGAAGTTCAACGTCGGCGATGTCGTCGTCGTGTCGAGTCCGTTCGCATCGCGCCAGCGATACTGTAGTGGTGCAACTCCGCCCGTAAATTGTGGCTGCACGCTTACCGGTAACCCAGCACATCGTGTGATTGAAGCTGGCATCTGAATCGTGATCGGCGGGAACACCGTAACAACCACGGTATCCTTCCGCTCGACGTCAATATTATCGCGTACGGTGAGTACGTAACTCGTTGTACCAGCTGGCGTAACAGTTGGCGTAAGTGACGTTGGATTACTCATCCCTGTGGTCGGGAACCACGACACCGTGTACGGTCCAGTACCACCTGAATAACTACCTCGTATCTGCACAACTGATCCAACGCACACTGCCGTGTCACCGAGTGCAGTTACAATCAGGTCACTCGTTGTTCCAAGGCAGGCGGCACTCGAGATATAGTTTATCATCAGCGTCTCTACGCGCGTACCAAAGTCGAGGTCGATACTCCCATTGAGGTGGCAATAGCTCATGATTGTGCCGACGCGTGCGACACGCGTTGTGAAACAATTGCCGTTCTCGGCGTACCAACATGAGTCGATTGCCGGAGCCCACGTGCAGCTATGTGTATGGAGCGATCCAACGTTATGACCAAGCTCGTGTGCAGTGACCTCGGTATCCCACGCATACGCTGTGCGAGGATATGTGAAGGTACTTTCAATTCCACAGATGGAATAGCCCCACTGGTTGTTGCACAACGTATTCACATACGCAACCCCGCCGAGGTTGTTGATGCCCGTGAACAGCATCGCAACTGTTCGATCCACACCTGCTTTATTCGTTCGGTAGTAATCACGGAACTGCGTTAGCAGTGCATCGGTGGTCGTGCCCGGATACGGATCAGGCGTTGTCCAAAGAACAAACGTTCCGATGTAGACCACGGCACTTACGTCGCGCTCGTAGAGATCACTAACGTGCGCGATCACGGCCTCGGCATAGTTCGTAGCTGTTGTGATGTTGCTGTTGTTATCCTGGAAGAAGGGCTGATCGCCCTCGAGTGCAAGATTGATTGTACGGTACGATGCCTGCGAGCGCTCACCCTTGGAGGGGGCTGGAACACGCATGCTCGCTGTGTCGAGCACAGCGCAGTGCCATGGTTCGGCACGTTTCACGAATCGCATATCGTACAGCACTGCCGTTGGGTCGGAATCACTCACCGCATTCATGAGATACGTCGATGACGTCGGACCATGATTGATGTGAATACGTCCATGTACTTGGCGTGGATAGACGGCAAGCACGACATTCGACGAAGGCACACCGCGCACGCTTCCGCGCAACAACACAGAGGTTGGCGCAGGCACAGCTACGTCGCCGTTCGGCGTCTTTGCCGTAAGCTCTGAGCGCTCATCAATCACTGTGAAGCGTCGGAGCTCGAGCTCTAGTGATGTTCCGTTGGGGAGCGTCAAGGGCACAACGACCACTGCGCCATTGGGCATCATGCGCGACTGCGCAAAGGCGGCTTCATTCAGTCGGTAGAACGTCGCTGGATGATCAATGTTGGCATTCAGCGGCGCTGCAACGCGTTCGAACAGATCCGCTGCCAGCATCGGCGTGGCGAAAACAACACAAGCGATAAGCAGTAGCATGCGTGACTGCATCGTGCCCTCCATAAATAGTCTGCGTGGCGAAGCAACAAACTACGAAAGAGTCATGTTCCCGTCAGGGCATCAGAATGCGGAGCTCTGTCCCGTCACCAAGCGTTTGAACCTTGCTGTACGCCCTGGCAAAACGCTCAGGGATGGCGTCTGGTGCCCCTGTCCAGAGCACTTGCCCACGTACGTCGTAGATGCGTACGACTGTACTACGGATGCCTGTTTGCGGTATATCGACAACCGATGTTGGTAGGTCATCCTCACACGGACATGTAGCACCACCAGCGGTCTGCCGTGCACGCGCCGGGATCGGATCGCGTTGGAAGTACTCCGGCAACGACGTGTAGGCAAATGACTGTGGTACACGTGTGGTATCGTTCGCGGGGGTGAGGCGCCCCTTGACACGATTGCCAATACTGAGCAGACCCTTACCACCAACCGTGAACAATCCCTTGATGATGGAGGTGTTCGAGACAACGTTGCCCATAATGCACGTGCTATCTGTCCATGGCGCTGAGCCCATGAACAGACCATACTCGCGCGCATGATTGCGGAGGATCACGTTGTGCCATCCATTAGCGCCGTGTGAGTTATCGAGTACGATGTGCGCAACGCTATTGCCTTCTGCGAGATTGGCGTAGACCCAGTTGCCGTGCCAGACAACATCCCCTGCGGCATCATTCGGGAACTCGGTCCACCGTGGATTCTGCGATGCGTTGTAGCAGAGCGCATTCCCATTCGCACCTGCTTGCATGAGTATGCTATGTCGAAGCGTCGAGAATATGTTGTCAACGACACGGCAATCCCCTGTTGCGAATTGCAGCACGACGCCATAGCCACGTCCGCCCCCGCCGTAGCCATAGCTCTCGGCGAAGTCACACCGTGTAACGGTGCAGTGCATCGCGTACTCAAACGTAACGTGTGCAAAGTTGGTCTTGCGACTCCGTACACCGTCGATCACAACATCACGAGCGTAGGCAACGTGGATGTTCGACACCTGCTGTGCGGAAGAATCGCGCTGATTAATGCTTAGGCAGCGTATGCGCACCTGCTCCACGGGATTGATGAGCGTGAGGTAGGCCTTGCGCGATGTATCCACGCTCATGCGCAGTGGCTGTGTGATGAAGATCGTATCACCACGCACATTCTCGACTTCGATGATCTGTCCGCTCGAGCCCCTTCCCCAATCCGAATACATCAGATCGGCATCGTCGGGCACGATACGCAGCATTGTACCGCGCTCGGGTTGAAAGCTTGTGCCTGTAATGAATGCATCGCCACGACGCAGCGGTGCGTTGATCGGCATCGCCATGCGCGTTACGCCACCCCGGATGATGATCGGGTGTGCGTCGTTTGGCACATCAGTGACAATTCGCGTTGCATCTGCTCCACGACCCTGCAGTGTTGTACGTGATGGAAGCGCAAGCTGCGAGCGCAGCAGATACGTGCCAGCGCCAAGACGCAGCGTTCCACCGCCGTCGAGGAGCGTCAACGCACGTTGAAACGCCACGTCAGACGGTGTCGCTCCCGTTGGATCTGCTCCCAGTGTATCGATGTCGATCACCACAGACGGCTGCACAAAAGGTCGCGCGCCTGCGCGATGCCACGGCGTGAGAAAGCCAAGCCATGGCTGTGCTGCCATCGATGTGGAGAGAAGGACAAGGGCGACAAACAATCGCATCAGTATATTCTCGTATGAAACACGACTACAAACTAACCATGTTCGATGTGATCATGCTGGTGATCAGCTTGGTGATCGGCATGGGCATCTTTCGCGCACCTGCAACGGTTGCGCTACGTGCCGGCGATGAAACGTTATTCTACGTGGCATGGATCCTGGGTGGCGTCTTCGCTATCGCGGGCGCACTGACGTTTGCGGCGGCCGGACGTGCAATGCCGGTGACGGGTGCGTACTACCGCATCTTCGCCGTGGCATATCACCCGGTGATTGCATTCGCCATCAACATGATCATCCTTGTGTCGAACGCAGCATCGGCTGCCGGCGTGGCGATCATCGGCGCAGAGTACATCACGAGCTGGTTGCCGGGTATTCCTACGAGCACGACGGCAACAGCAATGATTGCGGTGCTCTACGGACTCAATCTGTTGGGTTTGCGGACGAGCACTGCGGTGCAAAACGTGCTCATCGGCATCAAGGTCGCAATGCTGATGGCGATCATCTCAGCGTTGATCTTCGTTGATGCGGCACCTGCATCGACTGCTCTTGCTAGCATCGCACATACAGGGGGCGTGTGGGAGTCACTTGGTCTGGCCCTCATCGCTGTCTCATTCACCTACGGCGGCTATCAGAGTACGATTAACTTCGGTGGCGAGATCAAGGACAGTGAGCGTCGCATGCCGATTGCGATTGTGCTGGGCGTACTCATCATCACGGCGATCTATCTGCTGGCGAATGCTGCCTACGTGCACGTGCTTGGCTTTGATACACTTGCGCAGTCACAATCGATTGCAGCAATGGTTGTTGGCAAGCTGTTCGGTGAACGCGGCGCGGATATTCTCTCGGCCGTCCTCATCATCTCGGTGTTCGGATATGTGAACGTGGCGATGCTCTCGAACCCA
>CAMCXP010000076.1 GCA_945883395.1 Melioribacter roseus P3M-2 | reverse complement strand
GACACACCTCTTCCCATTCCGAACAGAGTCGTTAAGCCCCGTTGCGCCGATGGTACTGCATCTGAACTGGTGTGGCAGAGTAGGTAGTCGCCAGGTCTTTTTATCAAAGCCCTTGTCCTCACGGATAAGGGCTTTGCTGTTTTATGGATCACCCCTAAACAACGAAGGCCCCCTTACGGGAGCCTTGTGGTGTGGTCGCTATAGGATTTGAACCTATGACCTTTCGCGTGTGAGGCGAACGCTCTGAACCGGCTGAGCTAAGCGACCGAACGGGGCGCAATGTTAGTGTTATTCTGTGACTTCTCCAAGATGCACGATGTAGTTTTGTGGCCCACCTATGCTCGTGTCGCTGCTTACAACATGCTCGCTCTTGTTCGTGCCCTCCGTGCATGCAGACTCGGCGCGCCGTGATACGGTAAACCTGAACTTAGTGACAGTTGTTGGCGATACCTGGCTCGATAATCGTGTGGATGTTTCAGTGCCAGCAACGTCGCTAGATCGCCAGATGCTTGCACGTCTTGCTCCTGTTGCGATTACCGATGTACTACCGATGATCCCTGGTGCGTTTACGCGTGACTATGGTGGGGTAGGGGGATTGAAGACGTTCTCAATGCGGGGAGGTTCTTCGTCGCAATCATTGGTTGTTGTCGATGGCGCTCGTCTCTCCTCTGCACAAACAGGAACAGTGGATCTCTCGCTGATACCAGCTCGCTTGATTGAATCGCTGCGCGTGATTCGCGGCGGTGCTAGCGCACTCTATGGTGCGAATGCTGTGAATGGTGTGCTCGACCTTACACTACAGTCTGAAACAACGCATACCACACGAGCATACGCTCTTGCTGGGTCGTTTAATGAGTGGCGTCTTGGCGTAGGCGCTACCGCGTGGTGTGATGCGTGCGGTGATGCATCACTGAGTATTGATGTTGAACGCTTAGGCACGGCGGGATCATTCCCGTTTACCTTGAACGAATTCGGCACAACGTATGATGTCAATCGCACCAACAGTGATGTACGATCAACGTCGGCTGTGATGCGTGCGCGCGTGCACGATGCGTCACTCACTGTGCTTGCACGTACGTCGGAACGTGGTGTGCCAGGAAGCGTTGTACAAGGGAGCGTAACAAATGCACGTGCTCGGTTTGCTGATGATGATGTGGTGGCGATGCTCACGGTACCACTGCATGCGATCGATGCACTGCCGCTCGTTGTCACGTCGACGGTTCGGTGGTTAGATCAACACTATACCGATCCGGAGGCAACACTATTGGGTCCGGCAGGTATTGATGCGCGGACAACGCAGCATGATCTCACGCTCGGCGTTGCTACGAAGCCCCTTACCGTTGGTCGTGCCACGTCGACAACTCGCGTGGAGGTCGGCTACGCAGATCTCACGGGCGATGAGGTTCTCGACCAACCCGGCGCTGTGGTAACGCGGCGAAGCGTTGCATTCGCAACCGACTGGACGCTGAGTGATGTGGTGGTTGATGATCTCGATGTGCGTGCAGCACTTCGCATCGATGCATTCTCCGATGTTGGTCTAGCTGTGTCGCCCCTTGTTGCAATCGACTATCCGCTTGGCGGCGTCGTGCGTGCCTCGTGGAGCTACAACTTCCGTCCACCAACATTTGCTGAACTCTACGTGCTCAACTATGGCACACGCTCGCTTGTGCCGGAACGTTCACACACGGTGAACATTGGCTATGCACTTCCCATCACATCATGGCTGTCGTGCGACGTCGATGCATACTGGATGAACACGTCGAACCTCATCGTGAGTGTGCCGGTGAGCCCCCTGCTCACGACGGCACAGAACGTGGGACGTGCAATGACGTATGGAGCAGAGCTGATGCTCCGCGGGAGTTGGTTCGATGATCGTCTGCGTTCGCAGTGGGCCTACACGCGTCAGTCTGTTGAGGATGCAACGGGGCGTGCAGGAATCGATGGAACAATGATCCCATACGCTGTGCCGGAGCTGTCGTCGATCTTCGTGCAATGGACAGATGCCATTTCGCCGTCGGGTGCGACGTGGAATGCGGGTGCTACCTGGTCGTACACCAGTTATCGCTACGCACAAGCAGGCGGCACGTATGCGTCGCTGCTGCAACCGTTTGCTGTGGCATCGATCTTCGGTGGCGTGGATGTGCGTGGTGGACGTACCGTTGTGCATGTACGCGCGCAGTGCGACAACCTGTTTGATGCACAGTATGTGGTGATACGTGGCTTCCCAATGCCGGGACGCAGCTTTCGCGTTACAACGTCGGTTGAGGTGGCTCCATGAAGCGTGAGCAACTTGATCCCGATGTACAGCGCTTACACGATGAAGCATGTGCGTTGCACCGCGAGACGTATATCGATCCGCATACGGGCTATACTGTGCTCACGCGCTATGCACACGAGCAGCGCGGCACGTGCTGTGGAAATGCCTGCAGACACTGCCCGTACGATTGGAAGAATGTGCGAGGTCTGCTCTCGATCCTTCTCGTAATAATGTGCTCGCTCTCGCTTGCCGCACAACCACAACGCTGCGATACTGTGATGATACTGCAGCCGGGTGCAGGCCAGCGCGTTGGGCAAGGGCCGGTATTCTTCCCGATGAATGTGCTCGCCGGACCCGAGCCGCGTGCCTCGCAAACAACGCCAGTGGCGGATCCGCGTGAAGTATGTGCTCTGGGTCTTGGAGGAAGCATAACACTCGGACTACGGCGTGCCGTGATCATCGATCTGCCGGGTCCAGACTTTACTGTGTTCGAAAATGCCTTCATCTTCGGAAGGCGCACGTTCGCCGAACCTGGTCGCGTGGAGGTAAGCCGCGACGGCATTGCATGGTATGCGTTTCCCTTCGACTCGCTCACGCTGCTTGGGTGTGCGGGTGTTACGCCAACTACCGGACTCAACGCGTTTGATCCAGCGGTGAGTGGGGGAGATGCGTTTGATCTTGCAACAATCGGTGTTGATAGCATTCGTTGGATCCGCATTACAGATGTCACAAGGATCATTCTTGATGATCGCACGCATCCGTTCTACGATCCAACACTCAGTGGATTTGATCTCGATGCAATCATCGCTGTCCATACCGTGCCGATGGTGTTTGAACAACGCATCGAACACAACGCACTCGACAATACGCTGACGCTGGATGTGGTACATCAGGCAACGATCTCGATGTACGATATGCGTGGTGCGGTGATTCATCAGGAAGTCCTCGCGCCAGGTATACATTATGTGGACATGCACATTGTGCCACGTGGTGCAGTACTCGCGGTGATTGATGACGGATATCATCGTCGATTTCTCAAGGTGAAGCGATGACCGCGCTACGTCCGATCATATCGGGGTGGTTCGCCTGCATCGCAATCACATCTGCGTTGTTATCAGGATGTGTGCCTGTTCCGGTGGAGCCTGATCCGGTTACGACGCCACTGGAGCAACCCGGGTTCTTCGTTGTGAATGAAGGTCTATGGCGACAAGACAATGCGACGTTGTCGTATGTGCGCGAGGGCGGACTCGTCGAGGCGAACGTCGTGGCGTCGCGCAATCCTGGTTTGCGTCTGGGCGATACGGGGTCGGACATTCTCGTGCGTGGCGACAGCGTGTTTGTTGTCGCGAGTACGTCACGCTCAATCGAAGTCTATCATCGTCGCACGGGGCTCTGGCAAACACGCATTCGCTTTGATGCAGCACGTGAGCCGTATCGCTTCGCACGCGTTAACGATACTGTTGCCGTTGTAACGATGCTCAATGCTGATGCTCTTGCCGAGATCAATCTTCGTACATGCACGATTCGCGTATCCGCGGCCCCGGTTGGTCCGGCACCCGAGGGTGCATGTGTGCTCAATCGCGCGATCTACGTCGCCAATAGCGGACTCGGCGATTTACGTCGCAATGAACAGGGGGCGAGCACCGTGCATCTGCTCGATGTGTCGGATCTGCAACAGATTGATACCATCGAAGGCTTGCCGAATGTGATGCTCTGCGTCGCTGATGCTCCACGCAATCGCGTCTGGATTCTGTACCGACACTACGTGTCGCAGCCGGACTCGCTGGGAGGGATCGTTCTGTGGGACCCTGTGCAACGGCGTATCGTGCATCATGTGCGTTATGCTATGCCGCGCGGACTCGTGATTGACCCACGTGATGGACGCGTGTATGTCCTCCATCGTGATGGACTCGATGGCTATCTGCTCGAGCAGGGAACACGTGAGCGACTCGCCACACACACGTCGACTATGGGCAATGACATCTGGTATTCGCTCGGGTGGTGGAATGCACAATCATCGCTTCTGATTGGTAATGCACGCAGCTACGTTACAGATGGCGAAGTCATCGTGCTTGATCGCAGCGGCTTCGAGCGATTCCGTGCGCCTGTCGGGCTTAACCCGACGGCATTTGCTGAGTGATTGTCGAGACGTTGTGTGCGATCACCGGACGTTATATCCCTCGCCTTGCAGGACCTTCTTCATGCGCTCAGCATGATCGCCCTGCATCTCGATTGTTTGATCAACTAACTGTCCGCCAGCACCCAAAGCCTTCTTGAAGAGCGTCAGCAGTCGGTTGAGTTCCATCGGATGAGAGAAGAATCCCCATGCTATTGTCACTGGCTTGCCGCGACGTTTTTCAACGCGGACGCGCAGGTTTAGAACGTGTCCGTCGTGACCGCGGCGTTTCTCTGATGTAGGTGCTTGACCGTCAGGCTCGGGTACGCCGAGCAGCGAAGCGAGATCTTGTAATCCTGGCATGTACGCAACCTACGGAAACCTAGCAACTTGCTCGGTATGCCATTGGTCCCGACCTTTGTCGCATGCGAATGTGGATTATCCTTGCTAGCGTCTTCGTTGTGACAGCTGCATACTCGATTGCCGCGATACTCCACGCAATGTTGTGGCGTAATGACGATCTGTTCTACGAGTACGGTCGCTCGTGGTCGCAGCTGCTCTTGCGTATGTGTGGGATTCGTGTCACGCTTGTTGGACGTGATGAACTCGATGCTACGTCTCGATACATCTACGTCGCTAACCACGTCAGTCTGTTCGACATACCCGTGATTCTGGCATCGCTGCCCGATAACGTTCGGATCATGTACAAACGTGAACTCGAACGTATTCCCTTGTTCGGTTGGGCTCTAAAGCGCTCACCCTTGATCGCGATTGAGCGCGAGCGTCCTCGCGAGGCAGCCACTATCCTTCAACAGATAGTGTCTACAATGGCTCATGGCACATCAGTGCTCGTGTTCCCTGAAGGCACACGTAGCGAAGACGGCAACGTTGGCGTGTTTCGTCGCGGTGCATTCTCGCTGGCAGTGCGCTGTGAACGTCAGATTGTGCCCCTTGCAATCATTGGTACGGCTGCTATTCTGCCCAAGAAGACCCGAAAGATACATGGGGGAGATGTCACGCTCCGCATCTTTCCTCCCGTCACCGTACCTGCCGCTCCAACGCGGGATGATGAGCTTCGCCTCCTAACCGATGTGCGGCAGATCATCGCGGACGCCGTAGATTCGCAGCTATGAACGTTCAAGACATCCATCGTATTGCCGAACTCGCACGACTTCGATTCACAGATGAACAAGCCTCCGCATTTGCTGCGGACTTCGAAGGTATCGTGTCGTACATCGGCGCTATCTCCGCAGTCGATTTGACCGGTGTTGAACCAATGGTTGCCGTCAATGATCACGTCAATGCATTCCGTGAGGACGTCGCTGGTGAATGCCTGACCACAGAAGAAGCACTCCGCAACGCGCCGAAGAAGAACGAAGCGTTCATCAAGGTGCCGAAGGTTCTAGGATGATCATTGGCATCATCCCGGCTCGTTATGCATCCACACGGTTGCCGGGTAAGCCCCTTATCGATCTCGAAGGTCAATCGATGATCGAGCGCGTATGGCGCGCAGCATCAACAGTGCAGGCATTTGATCGTGTGATCATTGCTACCGACAGCGAGCACATCGTTGCCGAGGCGCAGCGGTTCAAGGCCGACGTTGTGCTCACCTCGCCCGACGAGCCGAGTGGCACGGATCGATGCTACGCAGCAGTGCGTTCGCTGGGCATCACACCCGACATCGTCGTGAACATTCAAGGCGACGAGCCGTTGCTTCAAGCATCAGTACTTCTACAATGCATCGATGCATTGCAGCAGACATCAGCAGATGTTGCAACACCTGTGGTGCGCATCGCAAGCGACGAACTCCTGCACGATCCCAATGTGGTGAAGGCTGTGCGCGCGCATGATGGACGTGCCTTGTACTTCTCGCGATCGCCGATTCCGTATCTCCGTGATGCAGCTGGATCGTGGAGCGACAACGTCGACTACTGGCAGCACGTTGGCTTGTACGCATATCGCATGCATGCACTCACGCGACACGTGATGCTGGCCCCGTCGCCATTGGAGCGCGCAGAATCACTTGAACAACTTCGCCTGCTTGAAGATGGCGCGACGTTTATGTGCGTCGAGACGCAGCATCGCTCGATTGCTGTGGATACGCCTGAGGATGCTGAGCGAGTTCGCGCACTGCTGCGAGCGCAGCATCAACACTGATCGACGTCATGTCGTCATCGGGTGTGCTCTCAAGCACGCGTGCATGCGCGGTGTACGGACCCCACCTGCGCTGACTGATTGCGGGTGATGCCGGATACAGGCCAACGACGCGTAATCCGCATGCAGCCGCCACGTGCAGCAGTCCCGTAGAGTTCGCCACTGCCATGTCGGCATTGGCCAGTACATCAAGCAGGTAGGATAGATCGTGATTGCCACAGTGGTCAATCGCTGCCGGACATGCTGTGAGGATTGTGTCGCACAGCGCTCGCTCGGATGCAAGCCCCGTAACGTAAATCTCTGCACCAAGTTCATTGTGGCATCGCGCGGCAAGCTCCGCAAAGCGGTCCACGGGCCAGTCGTATGCCGACCCACCAGAGCCTGGATGAATCACGATGCGAAGTGGTGTGTGTATCTGCTCGTGATGTGCATTCGGACGTGGGTTCGCCAATTCGACCGTCGGTTGAGATCCGCCAAAGGCATGCATGATCATGCGCACATTGTACTCGGCCTCGTGATGCTCTGCCGTTGAGCGATGCTCGCCGATACGCGTCGTGAACATCCACGAATACCACCGATATCCCGTGCCAATCCGCATCGGAATTCGCGCGCGCATGGCAGCCCATGCTTCATCGAGCGTTGGACGTGGGAAGAAGATTGCATCGATCGCGCGTGAGCGCAGATCCCGGTGAAGCGGCACGGTAAGGATATCGACCGTCACCAGATCATCAACAACATGGGTGGCTTCGACAAGGGGCGCTGCATACGAACGTGTATAGAGCGTGATGCGCGCGCCGGGGAATCGACGGCGCAGTTCAAGGCACATCGGAAGCGTTAGCACCATATCGCCGAGGCGATCAGTGCGGAAGATGGCGATATGTGAGGGGGCATGCTGCATACAAGAACGGGCCCTGCACAACTCGTGCAGGGCCCGCAGATTACGCAATTGAGGTCTTAAAAGAAGAGCTCAAGACCGATAGCTGGTGTGAGGACGCCGAATGACACATCCTGACCCGAAGGGCTGATTGGAAGCTCAAAAACACTGACTTGACCGTAGACACCAAACTTGTCGCTAAACCAATACTGCGCGCCACCACCCAGATTGACACCTGTTGTTGACGTGCCAGCAACTGACTTTGAGCTGATGGCAAACTGTCCGTAGGCGTACGGACGAACCGTTGTGCCGCCCAGGAAGTACTTCGCATATGGTGCGAATGTGATATCCGTTCCGTCTGAAATACGGAAACCAACCTGTGTGCCGACGTGGAAGTCGTGGTTGATAGCATACTGCACCTGAACGCCGCTCGTTGCAGGTCCACCGCGGTTCACCCCAACACCCAAGCCGCTCTTCGGACCGTCAGCAAACAACGTTGCTGCACTGCAGACCACCATGGCGGCTACTGCGACGAAAAATCCCTTCTTCATGCTGCTTCCTCTACACAATGATTGAATAATTGTGAACGTCCTAATATAGTGCTGTAATTTCGCTGTTGGAACAACTTATGTCATACGCCATCACCGTCGAATCATATACGCAGTCTCACCGTGCCGAGTGGGATGCCTTTGTTGAGCGCTCCAACAATGGAACAATGTTCCATCTGCAGCGCTTCATGGACTATCATCCTGATGGGAAGTGGAACTGGCATCACTTGATGTTTCGTGATGGTGCGAAGCTTGTTGGTGTGCTCCCGGGCGGTCTCAAGCCGAACGGTGAGTTCTGGTCGCCAACTGGTGCGTCGTATGGATCGATTGCCACAGCTGATTGTTCATTTGAGCTCTCGTTGGCAATTGTTGACGCATTTATTGCGTACTGCAAGCAGGCAGGCATTCGTGATGCCTACCTCATTCCTGCGCCGATCGTCTATACCCGGAACTACAGTCAGCACCACGAGTATGCAATGCTCTATCGCAAGGCGACCTTTGAGCTGCATTACATCTCGCACGCGATCGATCTCAAGCATGGTGAAGACTTCCTAAAGCATTTCGATGCGACAGCACGCAAGAGCATTCATCGCATCCTTCGTCAGGGCGAGATCACGATTCGTGAGAGCGATGATTATGCGACGTTTCACGAGATCCTCCTTGAGAACAAGGCACGTCATGGCGTGCGGCCGACGCATACGCTCGACGACCTGCTCAAGCTGAAGGAGCTGATGCCCGATAAGTTGCGTCTGAACATGGTCTATCGTGGCGACGAGCCGATTGCAGGCTCACTGCTGTTTCTTGCCAACCCGAAAGTCGTGCTCTGCTTCTACAACATGCTCCGGTATGAGTATGAGCATCTGCGTCCGATCTACCTCGTGATGTACGAGACCTGCCGGTGGGCGGTCGAGCACGGCTATGAATGGGTGGACATCGGCGTATCGCAGGATACGAAGGATCTCGACCCAATGACGCCGTCGATCGGCTTGATCAACTTCAAGGAGCGCTTCGACGCTCGTGGGATTCTTCGGAGCACGTACCATCTCTCAATCGCTCCATAGCGTGGATGTGCTTCTCTGCGCCCTTGCAGACATTCGCTACGATGCTCGTACGCGAAACCTTGCACGTGCATTAGTAGCCGACGGACTCACCGTGGGCGTGATTGCCGCTGGTGAAACATTTGATGTTCCTCAATGCACGCTATTCTCATGGTCAGATCCCGGTGGACGTGCAATGCGCCGGTGGTGGTCGTTCTCGCGGCACTGCGCACAAACAGATGTGCATGCGCGGTGCGTGATTGCCATGGACCTTTTTGCGCTCGCTGCGGCGTCGCGGATTGCCAAGCGATGCACAGCATCGCTCGTCTACGATATGCGCGAGTTCTACTTCGCACTGGGTCCGCTCGAAGGCAAGGGCATACGCCAACGGATCCTCACGGCACACGAGCGCCGTCAACTGTGCGGTGTAGACGACGTCCTCGTGTCGGGTCCGCTCGATGCAGAGGTTGTGCGTGATACCTTCGCGCTGTCGTATGAGCCGTTCGTGTTGTACAACACACCACCGTATCGTGATGTCGTTCCATCGCCGTTGCGTGACCGCTGCGGT
>CAMCXP010000075.1 GCA_945883395.1 Melioribacter roseus P3M-2 | reverse complement strand
ACTATCTGCGTGCGGGCAAACTTGATGATGCCGCAAAAGAACTCAACCATCATGCTGCGCGACAGAACTATGGAGTCCGCAGGAAACTCGACGTGCTGGCAAAGAGCATGCTCGCGGCCGTGCGTGACGAACCAGCACTCTATCGACTTGAGCTCGGGCGCACAGCGCCCTGGATTGCGAAGATGTCGCCTGCATCGATTCCTCTCCATCTCGAGATGCCATCGGGGACACGACTCAACGCGTTCCTCTACAACTTGATGCGCGTTACGCTGCTACCAACGCTTCTGCACACAGAAGACATCAACTCGATGGCCTTCAGTATTGAGTCGCGCGTGCCATTCCTCGACCATCGACTTGTGCAGCTGTGTTTCTCGATGCCGAACGAACACAAGATTTACCGTGGCGAAACAAAGCGCGTACTTCGCGCTTCCATGCGAGGCATGGTGCCCGACGAGGTTCTTGATCGCAAGGACAAAACAGGATTCATCACGCCGGGGCACGTAGCGTGGCTGCGCGGGGCCCTGTCGCACCTCCTTGAGGGCGACTGGAAGGATCTGGATTGGGCGATTGACCGCACGGCTCTGACGAATGTACTGTCAGCCTATACGCGCGGCGATAACAGCAACGCCCTCTTCGTATGGCGTCTTGCCATGCTTCGCGCCTTCATCGCATCGCGCTAAGACGCACGCCTCTCAACCATGCGAATGGCGGCATATAGATTCTCACGATAGGTGTTCGACACATCGACCTCGTCGCCATTGCACATTAACAACCGTGGCGTCTTTCCACGAATAATGCGTCGCACATGAACGATGTTCACCAAATGCGAGCGATGCACTCGTAACAACCCTGAGTCCTCGAGCACCGGCGCATAATCGCGAATGGTTCTCGAGAGGATAATCGCGGGGTCGTTCACGAAGACCACGCGTGTGTAGTTCCCCTCCCCTTGAATGCGAACAATCAACCGTCGATCACGGATTTCAATACCGCTCAACACTGGCAATGCGATCACGTCGTGCGAGGGACCAAACGATGCACCGCGCTCATGCATCATCATCGCAGCCTGGTACGGCTGTGCCAGTATACGACAGCGGTCCAATGCACATTCGAGCTCGCTCACCGCCGCATCGTACGAGAGATAGTGAAGCGCTCCGATTTGAAACGCCATCAGCGCATATGTGGGATCATCCGACACGCAGATCACCCCCGGCAACTGCATTCCCCCCAAACTCCCCTCCGCAAGGAGAGCTCCGGAGTCGAATGCAGGATCGTACAGCACAACGTCGGGCATCGAACGATCGATCTCACGCACGAGCGTGGTCAGCGACTCATCGACAACTCGAAGATGAAGGGCACTCCCTCGCGAAGTGCGAAGGTGGTCGATCAGGTGAGTGCTGCGAACAGCCGAAACAGCACAGAGTATGCGAAGCATCATAACGTCTCCGAATTGCAGTTACCTACTAAGGTATGCCAGTATATGTCATTGTGACATTACAGACTCTTTGCCTGCTTACTACGTAGATTGCACCCATGCTGAACGTCTTCGCAACTCTCGGTGTATTGCTTGCCTGCGGCGTGCTTTACCGCATGATTCCGGGTGTGCCATCACCGCAAACGGTGCGTTCGGTGATCGGATCGATCGTCCTTAACGTGTTTATTCCCCTCCTTGCATTCGAGGTCCTCGCTACTGAACGCATCATGGGCGATGTGTGGACGGTTCCGGTTGTATCGACTGCGACAACACTGATTGGATTCGTCCTCGCCATTGCCGTGTACGGGTACATGCTGCGCACGCGACTGTCGCGGCCAACCATTGGTGCGATGATCCTGGCTACGACCTGGTGCAATGCGATGTATCTCGGACTGCCCATCACGCTTGCCGTTGTTGGCGACCCAGGAGATCACGTCCCGATTCTCTTCGACTATGCCGGTATGACGCCTCTGCTATTCACACTCGGCACAGCGGTCTGCGTTGCCTACGGCACAACTGATGAGCAACCGTCGATCCGTCAAGGCCTGCTCCAGATCCTTCGTCTTCCGCCATTCATCGCAACAATCGCGGGCATTGCTGTCAACGCGAGTGGACTGCAGCTTCCATTGTGGTTCATTGCTGCTGCAGAGACAGCAGGCAAGGTGGTCGCACCACTGATGCTCTTCAGCATTGGACTCACATTACGGTGGCCCTCGATATCGCGCACGCCACTTCTCTTACCCGCAGCACTTATCCGCACTGTGCTTGTTCCAGTCCTTGTGTTCCCGCTTGCAACCCTTCTGCATGCAAACGACGACATTCTGCGAGCAACAATGCTTGAGGCTGCGATGCCGTCAATGATGCTGCCGCTTGTGTTCGCAGAGCGATACGGTCTTGATGTTGAAGCACTAGCAGAAGCTATTCTGCTTAGCACGCTGATAGCAATTGGCACACTTCCAATCGTAGCAACATGGCCTCTGTAGATCTTCATCTTGCAAGTGGCGACCATCGTGCCGACCTTCTCGTTCGCTCGGGTCACCAGAATGTGCGCGCGTGGCGTGAGGCATTAGCCGACGGACCCATCGTTCCACGACGAGATGATCTCCTCGCACTTCGACGCACCTTTGTAACACAGGCCTACAGTTCATCGCCTGATCTGTACGACGAGATGATAACGTCTGTCCTGACCGAAGTACGTGAAGGTCCGTTTCAGCATGTAATGCTCCACTTCGACGAGGATCTTTTCTGCGTCACCAACGCAGTCTTCTGCATCGCACAACTCTCGCACGTTCCAACGCTCTCGTGGGCAACCTCCTCGAGCGTTGTACAACTCACTGTGCTCGACCGAGCCTTCGCCAGCTCATGCTGGCGCGCCCTAGCAGAACCCAATCCGCAAGGCATCATCGACCTACGGCCGCAAACACCGCAACATTTGGCGTTTCTTCGTACAGCGATGAATGCCCACCTTCAGCGCTTCCCCGAGACGGCAACGGGATTGGGCAAGCCACAAGAGATCATTCACGATCTCCTCGACCGCGGACTTGAGGAGAACGAGGACATCATTAACGGATTCATCGCGCTTGATGCAAACACCTACGGCTGGGGCGATGCGCAAATCCTACGCGAGCTTCGCCTTACACGCGCGCTCTTGCAGGGCGAACATGTTGCGTATGCCGTGGGCGGCGCTACACTCCACTCAGCACATCCCACATGGGTGTGGGATGCACGTCGGTCGACGGTGCGTGCCGTTGAGTAACGGCATCGCGCAGAAAGGCGTCAGCGCGTTACAACCAGCGGCACAGACACTGTTTGAAGACCATCCTGCAGCAACACAGTGTGCGCTCCTTGCGCAATTCGATCAATTGGAAGTTCGAGTGTTGCTCGACCAGCAGTAAGAACCAAACGCATCACGCAGACACCTCGGGCATCCATGATGCGGCATTCACGATCACGCGCCGATGCTGCAGATACTTCGACCACTGCGTTGTAGGAAGCAGGCATAGGAACAACGCGCGCGGTAAAGGACTCGCCGAGAGACTGGACTTCATCATCAACCGACACAAGCGTTTCACAGCCACCGATTTGCACACCAAGGATCTCATGCGACTGCTGCGCAAAACCCGTTGCTGCTGTGAATCCGGCATATGTTGCGCCGTCGGGTCCGAGCGAGAGAATCTTCTGGAGATCGATATCCGTTGCGACGACGAGCGGGGTGTTCAGTTCACCAGTGGTATCACAGTAGACCGACATCGTTGTGCCCTCGAGCACGATGCGTGCATGGTACACACGCCCGTCGGCAACAAACTGTGGAACACCCTTCGTTGCAATGGCTTTGAGGTATGGTGGCACGTGCCATGCCCGGAGATACTGTCCATCTCCAACTTGAATGGCAATGTGGCTGCCTGAAGGATCCGAGAACGCCGCATTCAAGAATGCATCGAACTCGACAGCCAAACCACTCGGGATCTCGTTGTAGCCGATGCCATCACCCACCTTACCAATCACCGTTGGGAAAGCGTTCTGCAGCACGAAGACAACGCCATCAGCGCCATCGGGCCCCTTATCAACCTGTCCGTTATCATTGCCGTTTGCTAGACGGAACATGAAGCGTATATCCAACCCACGCGACACATTCACTTTCTTCGGCAACCATGCAGCACCGCGCTGATACGTAGCGGATTGCGTCAGCATGATATTCGGCGCAGCGTATGTGGCATTGCCGATAAGTTTCAATTCAGATAGTGGGATGCTGAGATCGCTATTGAAACACGAGTCCTCGAGAACCTCAACGGTCGGCGTATTTCCATCGGACGTCGTGAGACCGCTGATGACAAACGCCCGATTGCGACCCTCCTTCGAGCGGACGACAATCATGTCGGAGAACGCTCTTCCAACATTCAGCGTAGGGGCCTGTTCGGTCTGACCAGTGGCAGCATTCAGCCATTCACATGAAGACAAGAACGACACATTATCTCCCAAGCCCGAGGCCACGAGAACACGACCGTCTCCCCACAGACCGGCAGCATGCCACTGCCTACCCTGTGTGAGTGTTGGCCCATTCTGCACATTTCCCGAAGACGTTACGATCCACGTTTTCGGAGTTGTGACAAAGGGCGACTCAAGCACTGTCCCGCTGATGACCAGGACATCACCCGTACTCAGTCGGACAGTTCTTGGGGCCACCGTTGCTGCATCAAACTCCAAGTCAGCGATCCATTTATCTGTTGGCACGTCGTAGCGAATCGAACGCTTGCTTCGATTCGAATTCGGCCCACTTTCGCGAAATCCCCAAAACGTTGGGTGACGATTGACGGGTGCAATGACGCACGCATTATTCGCCGGCCCTGGCAATGGCGATAATGGCCGCGATTGCCCTGTTCGCAAGGAGAAAATTTCTGCGGAACTATTCATGAAGCCACCGAAGACGATAATCTCTTCGTCATTCAAGAGCGCTGCAGCGTGCTGGCGACGCGTGTTTTGCATGCTACCGATGACAGTCCATTTATTCTCGCTCACGCTATATCGCTCAATTGCGCTCTGTCCTGAACCAGTACCTGTATACCCACCAAAAACAACAATGTCGCCGTTACGAAGCTCGACCAACGGAAACTCAGCACGCGGAAACGTCATCGACGGGCCACTCGTGACTGTCCCAGTCGAAACATCGATGAGCTCAGTCTTGGCAGTTGGTGTTCCGTCGAGAATTCCACGAGAGCGCAGATACCCCCCGATCACTAGGATTTTCCCATCGTTGAGATATTTTGCACAGTGATGGTGTCGGCCTTCGGCTAAATTTGCAAACACCCGCCATTGACTTTGCGCTACGCCCGTTGCAACGCACATCAGAATCATCAGCGATATCAGTACAACCTTCGCTCCTGGATGCGAGCCACCGATGTTGTTGCTCTTAATCATGCAAACCTCCAACGAGAACTATGTCAAAACTATTAGCCCGTCTTATGCAGCTTGTTACAAGGCTGTACCCGATGGAGCGCGGAAAGTTCAAAATTCTGAACTCCATCTATTTCCGATACATAGCTCCCAAGCAGAAGACGTCGCTCGTTTCGTCGTTAAGCTACGGGATTCGAATGAATTTGGATATTAGCGAGTTCCTCCAAGCGCACCTGTATCTCTATGGCAGTTATGAGTTACCGTCTGTTCGATTTATCCGCCGAGTAATCGCACCTGGCGACGTAGTCGCCGACGTTGGCGCACAGATCGGCTACATCACGCTTGCAATGGCAACGTTTGATGTGGGGAAGATCACCGTTCATGCGTTCGAACCCGAGCCGCTCAACATTCAACGGCTTCGTGATAACATCGCTCTCAACCCCGGTGTGGATGTTCGCATCGTCGAAAAGGCTGTGTCGGATGCCAATGGCGCGATTCGACTTTATCTCAGTAAAGATCACAATGCAGGCACTCACAGTACGATTTCAGGGGGCACGAACGTGTCTGAAGAGTTCGTTGAGATTCCGGCGGTCACACTCGATCACTACGTTCGCGAGCAGGGTATATCTGCGTTGCGCCTCATCAAGATCGATGTTGAAGGTGGTGAGTATGAAGTCATCAAAGGTGCAAGCGAAACACTCACAACCTTGCGACCAATCGTTCTCATGGAGCTGAGCGACGCGTTACAGGAAACACGGGGGTTCTCCACCGTGGAGTTTAAGAAGCTCATGAAGCAGTTCGGTTACTCTGCATTCACCATTGCTGACGATGGCGGGTTAATCCCGTCAAGCGACGAGCAGCGACATGCAATGGACAACGTGGTCTTTCTTGCCGATAGTGAAACAAGACGATAAGGTTCGCATCCTTGGCCCGTTCCCTCCCCCATTCGGAGGCGTGGCACTGCATTGCGTGCGATTGCTCGAAGGGCTTCGCAAAGCGGGCATTGATGCACGCGGCGTGTCATTGGGGGGAATTCCCTACGGAGTGAATCACGTTGAGAAGATGGGAGTAGGGTTCGCCCTCTCGCGCACGCTCGTACACTACCATACCGACGAGGGCAATCATCGCTGGATGCGGTTGTTCTCGCGGATCTGGCGCACCACGCGAACGCCATACGTAGTTACCGTGCATTCATTTCGCGACCGTCCGGAGTTTGCCGATGCACGCGTGCGCGCGCAGCTTGCTGCAGCGTACACACATGCCGCAGCCGTCATCGGTATTAGTAACGAGGTAATCAGCGATCTCGAGCAACGCCTCGGCGTCTATCACAAACGAACACGTATCATTCCTTCTGCATTGCCGATGAGCGCGTGGGAGATGAACGCTCCACTGCCAACAGCACTCCCAACACAGTGGCAACAGGCATCGGTACGCATTCTTGCAAATGCCGGTCGTGTGGTACGCTACAACGGCGAGGATCTGTACGGCATCGACGTACTCATCAAGGCGATGCAGCAGATCCCTGATCGCGATGTCGCTGTGTGCATTGCCGTTGGCGATGTGGTCGACGTCGAGTTGTGGAGAAACCTACAGCACGCTGCAGCACAGGATTCTCGCGTGACGATTCTTCAACAACCCGCGAGTCCGCTCGCGCCTGTTGTGCGCGATGCACATATCATCGTTCGGCCCACGCGGACCGAAGGCGGCGCGTCGCTTACAGTGCAGGAAGCTCTTGAGCTGGGACGCTGGGCAATTGCAAGTGATGCCGTACCACGTCCGGATGGTACACGGCTGTTCCACAACTCCGATGCAGACCACCTAGCGTCGATCCTCCTATCGTCGATACACGATGTTCGTCGCGGGAGAATGCCTCCAGCAATGGCTCCACATAGTGATGCCGTGCAGCGAATCATCAACCTGTATGAACGTGTCTTAGTGTGACGGCTTGGTGAGCACCGTACATACGCCAGCAGACGTGTAGATCTTCATGCCCGGCATCGATACCGGCACGTCACGATAACTGCCGTGCTTGCGTGCGTGCTTGACCGTTTGCATTTGCAGGAGCGTGCGACCAATCTTCTTCAGACCATGCTGCTCAACGATGCGTTCGTTGAAGAACGGCTCGTCGTAATCACCGAAGTACACGCGTTCGCGCTCGGTGAGGCCCGATGCAGCAACAATGCGCTCGTTGAACGAGGCAACATCATAGTGGCGCTGGAAGAATACGGGCTTCGATGTGTACGACTCACCATAGACGTCTTGCTTGACGAACCAGTCGCGCGCATACCCTTCGTTGAGCGGCGTCGTGAGCACATAGACGCCCCCTGGCTTGAGCAATCGTGCGCTCTTTGCCATCGCGACTTCGTCGAGTCGTCCCTCAAAGTGTTCGATTACGCTGATATTGGTAATCACATCGAATGATTCGGGCTCAAGTTCAACGTCAAGAAAATCATGCACCAACACGTGAAACCGCGATGCATCGAGTCCGAGTTTACGAGCATAATCAAGCTGCTTGTTCACCCACGTGAACTTGTCAAGACAGGTCACGTCCCATTGCGTGCGCTGTGCAATCCATGATGGGAAGATCGACGGACCCGTACCGATGTCGAGATATCGGAGTTGCTTGCTGAAGAGCGGCTGCAGCTTCTCGGCAATCAACGGTAACTCGATCGCGCGTTCGTATCCGAACCCTTTAATGCGATACACAAACCGCAGACGCTTCGCATGAGCGTCGATGTCTTCGAGGAGTTGGTTGTTGATCGTTGACTTCACAAGTGTCTCGCGTTGGTACTCGTACAAAGATGTGCATCTCAGTGCTCAAAGAGTCCTTTGAGTCGATCGAGCTGCGCTACATTTGTGAGCTCATAGTGGATCGGAGTAATGGCCGTCCAACCCTGCTGAACGGCGAAGTCGTCACCGTCTTCCTGCTCGGACAGCGTTACGAACTCACCCGTGAGCCAGTAGTACGGATGACCCTGAGGATCCTTCCGCACATCATATCCATCCTTCCAAGCGTTGTGACCCTGACGGGTGACCTTAACACCGCGATAGTTCGCACGGTCAATTGGCGGGACATTAACGTTGAGCAGCGTTCCAGCTGGGAGCTTAATTTCAAGCAGGCGCGAGGCCACGTCGTACGCGACGTCAGCTGCGAGCGACATATCGGCCGAGGAGTTAAACGTTGCCAATGATACCGCCATCGAGGGGATGCCCATCAGCGTACCCTCGGTAGCTGCACTCACGGTTCCGGAATAGATCGCATTCACACTCGTGTTCGATCCATGATTAATCCCGCTTACGACAATGTCTGGTCGAAACGGCAGGAGCGTACTCACGCCAAGCTTTACGCAGTCAGCCGGAGTACCGTTGACGGCGTAGGCGATCGATGCATGCTCAAGCTCCATCGACACCGCGCGCAACGGACTGGCAACAGTGAGCGCATGACCTACAGCGCTCTGTTGTCGGTCGGGAGCAATCACCATCACCTCGCCCAGACGTGCCATGGCTGCCGTGAGCGCTTGAATGCCGCGTGATGTAATTCCATCGTCATTTGTGACGAGAATGCGCATAGCGTACCCTTCTTAGCGCGTGAGATCGAGATAGAACACAAAGACCATGAGAAGCAACAACAAGGCAATGCCTACTTGCTGAAACCGCATCTTCACAGTTGTTGAAATCTCACGGCGGATAATCGATTCAATACCAACGAACACAAGGTGTCCACCATCGAGCCCAGGTAGTGGCAGGAGATTCATCACACCAAGCGAGATCGAGATCAGCGCCATAAATGCAATGAAGTCGCGAGCGCCACGCTCACTGCTCTGTCCGGCCATTTCCGCAATACGGATAGGTCCGCCAAAGCTCTCACGCACACCAACAGAACCATTGACGATGTGTGCAACCGAGGTACCAATCATCACGATGGTCGTACCTGTTTGCTCAACACCGCGTGTGATTGCATCGATCGGACCATACGTTAGGCGTTGCTCGGGTCCGACATATTCTCCGCGCAGCTCGACCATAATCTTACCATCCGCATTCACAGCAACATCGAGTGGACGTGGCTGTCCGTCGCGCTCGACATGCATGCGGATCGTCTTGCCTGCATGCGCCTTGATGTACGACTGGAACTGCGGCAGCGCACGCACCGGCGTTGAATCAACAGCCAGCACAACATCACCCATCACAACACCAGCGCTTCCGGCCGGACCCAGCGTGATGACATTTCCGATGATCACGCGGACGTCCGACGGAGACAGTCCAAGCCCCTTCTTCTCCGTAATGGCA
>CAMCXP010000074.1 GCA_945883395.1 Melioribacter roseus P3M-2 | reverse complement strand
CTTGTGTGTGAGGTGGTGCGGAATGTCGCACCGGCCCCCCACAAACGTCGGCTACCGTCTGGACAAACGTATGGTATGGCATGTCGCAGCTAGCGATAAGCCCCATGCCCGACTGTCCATCTGGATTCGGCACGAGTGGTTCGACAGGGTTGCACCCTAGAGCTGCGCACAACAAGAGATTTGTGCCATGCTGGTATGCATCGAAGGCCGTGTGTACGCTATACACCGCGATGTCCGCGGCTATACAATCAGCCACGATACGTCCTACGCGATCGGAGCGATCTATGCTGTGAAGCGGCGAATAAATCAGGGGGTGGAACGTTACGATTGCGTCACGTCCGGACGTACATGCTTCGTCTACAACTTGGTCGGTTATCTCGAGGCACACGCTCACCCGACCAATTTCGGGGCGCTTCGGTGCAACCTGGAGACCAATGGCGTCTCCACTCATGGCGGTCTCAGGAGGAAGGACTTCCTGCAGCCTGCGTGTGAACTCACGAACGAGCATAGAGGGCTAAAGTACGCAACCTGAACGGATTAGCAATGTTATCCACATCGACTTCCTCAGTAACTTTGCAGCTTCTTCGGAATCTTCACGGCATTATGACCTTCATTCGACGCTACGGTTTTCTTGCACTCCTGGTGGCCATTGGTGTCACCACAGCCCCAGTTAAGGGTCAGATTGCAGGTGAGGAGCCCCTTCCCACCGACACGACGATCATCTTCACACCGGTTCGTCCGTTGATGGAGGAGATCGCCTCAAATGCCATTGCAACCCAATCAGCTGGATTCGATCTGCTCTTTTCAGGAAGCGGTTGGGGAGTGGGTTTCTTCTACACACGTGCCTTGACTGAGAACCTTACTGGATTTGCAAACCTGGTGATTACTCCGCGTCGGAACTCAGATGAAGTAGAAAACGTGTGGTACCAGGGGTTCATTCCGATTGTGGCCAATAAGATCAACCGCCTCTTCATGTTTCCGGTTTCGGCAGGACTTCAATACCGGCTTTTTGCAGATGTCCTGCAGGAGACATTCCGTCCTTATGTGTCGATAGGGGTCACCGCTGCGCCGATTCTGCAAACGCCATACTTGAAGGATGGCTACTACTACGAGTTCTTCGAATCCTTCGGTCACGGAACATGGCATATGCGCATGGGAGGAGTCGTCGGAGTCGGCTCGGTGTTCGGACAGCCAGGCAAGGGCAGTGTTATCGGCGTCAACGTTCGTTATTACACAATTCCCTACGGCGAGCCCGGACTCGAGAGCATGGCGGGGCTGCCTATCACGAATTTTGGCGCATTGTTCCTCACGCTGACAGTTGGGAGCGCGTGGTGACGATTTCGCTCGAGTCTATTGGCGTGATAACTACGCCCTATATCGCCCCCTACGATGCACCACGACAGCCTAGAGTCGACGATCGGTTGGATGATGCAGTGATTACGCTTTCACCGCATCGCAACTTCGAACAAGCGCTCGAAGACCTTGACGGATGCGAGCGCATCTGGTTGATCACCTACTTCCACCGCGCGCAAGGCTGGAAACCTCGCGTCCTTGTCCCACGTGGACGTACCAAGCGTGGTGTGTTCGCGACGCGTTCACCGCACCGCCCTAATAATCTGGGGCTTACATGCGTTGAGCTTGTGCGCGTCGAGGGACTACGTGTTTACGTCCGCGGGACAGACCTGCTCGATGGTACACCGGTGCTCGACATCAAGCCGTACGTCGCCTATGCTGATGCCTTCCCGTCAAGCACGGTTGCATGGCTCGACGAGGTAGAAGCCCTTCCAAGCTACACGATTGTCTGGCAGAACGATGGACTTCACAGTGGAGATAGCGACCTGCGAGCACATGTTGAACGTGTCCTTGCTGCAGATCCGCACCCTCATCCATATCGTCGTATCGAGCGCATTGATGAAGACCTTTATGAACTTGCTGTGCGTGACCAACGTTTCCGCTTCCGGATTGTCGATACCACCGTAACCATCATTGCTTAGTCGTTAGCTTTGCCGTCAATGACAGACTCCATTCGAACGATACTTGAGCGTCGCATCTTGATGCTCGACGGTGCCATGGGCACCATGATTCAGCGACTCCGACTAACAGAGGAAGACTATCGTGGCTCACGGTTCCGTGATCACGTTGTGCCATTGAAGGGGAACAACGACCTTTTGTCGCTCACGCAACCAGAGGCAATTCACGCAATTCACCGAGCCTACCTTGAGGCTGGCGCTGATATCATCGAGACGAATACGTTTTCGTCGACGTCGATCGGACAAGCTGAGTATGGCCTAGGTGCGTTTGCCCGCGAGGTGAGTCGTGAAGGGGCGCGCATCGCACGACGCGCAGCCGACGAGATTACGAAACGTACGCCGATGCGTCCGCGCTTTGTTGCTGGATCTCTTGGCCCAACAACCAAGATGTTGTCGATGTCGCCGGACGTCAATGATCCTGGCTTCCGCGCAGTGACCTTTGATGAAATGCGTCTTGCGTTTCGTGAACAGATTCTGGGTCTTACCGAAGGTGGTGTCGACCTCTTGCTGTTCGAAACGGTGACTGATACATTGAATCTCAAGGCTGGACTTAAGGCGTACGCCGAATTGAGCGACGAGCTCGGGCTGAATGTTCCCGTGATGATTTCCGGAACAATCACCGATATGTCAGGCCGTACACTATCTGGACAGACACCGTCGGCATTCTGGACATCAGTCGAGCATGCACGGAACGTGCTCTCGATCGGACTCAACTGTGCGTTGGGTTCTTCGATGATGCGTCCATTTATTGAAGAACTTTCAGGCGTTGCTTCGTCGTTTGTGTCGCTCTATCCCAACGCAGGTCTGCCAAACGCAATGGGTGGCTACGATGAGTCGCCTGACTACATGGCTGAGCAGGCACGCGACTACGCAAACGCTGGATTCCTCAATATTCTTGGCGGATGCTGCGGTACAACACCAGAGCACATTCGTGCGATGGCAGATGCAGTGGCAGAAATCGCTCCACGTGTTCCTTCGCAACGCCCACGCACGATGCGCCTCAGCGGACTCGAGATGATCGAGCTTCGACCTGAGACAAACTTTGTCAACGTAGGTGAGCGCACGAATGTTACCGGTTCACGTGCGTTCGCTAAGCTGATCCTCTCACATAGCTACGAGCAAGCATGTGATGTTGCCCGACAACAAGTCGATAACGGGGCGCAGATCATCGATGTCAACATGGATGAAGGTCTGCTCGACTCTGAGCAAGCCATGCAGACCTTCATGAATCTGATCGCGGCAGAGCCCGATATTGCACGCGTTCCGGTGATGATCGATTCATCGAAATGGTCGGTGATCGAAGCGGGACTCCGCTGCCTTCAGGGTAAGGGCATAGTGAATTCGATTTCACTCAAGGACGGGGAGGACGAGTTCATTCGTCGTGCACAGCTTTGCCGCGACTACGGAGCGGCAGTAATTGTGATGGCGTTCGATGAAACTGGCCAGGCGGATTCGTTTGAGCGTCGCATTGAAATATGTGAACGTGCGTATCGTATTCTAGTCGATCGCGTGGGGTTCCCTGCTTACGACATCATATTTGATCCGAACGTCCTCACAGTTGCTACTGGTATTGAAGAACATAACGGATATGCTGTGGACTTCATTCGTGCTACCGCATGGATCAAGCAGCATCTTCCGTACACACGCGTAAGCGGCGGCGTGAGTAACATTTCGTTCTCATTCCGTGGAAACGAACCCGTACGTCGAGCAATGCACACGGCATTCCTCTACCATGCCATTGCTGCCGGTATGGACATGGGTATTGTCAATGCTGGGCAGGTTGATGTCTATGATCAGATACCTCAGGAGTTGCTTGAACGTGTAGAAGATGTGTTGCTCAATCGTCGCTCAGATGCAACGGAGCGGATGCTACTGTTTGCTGAAACTGTCAAGGCTACCGAACAGGTCGCCGGACAGGACGAGCAATGGCGATCAACATGCGTCGCAGATCGACTCAAGCACGCACTCGTAAGGGGCATTACCGAGTTTATTGATGCCGATGTCGATGAAGCGCGGCTCGCATACTCATCACCACTATCAATTATCGAAGGACCGTTGATGGATGGAATGAATCATGTTGGCGATCTCTTTGGTGCCGGCAAGATGTTCCTTCCACAGGTCGTCAAGAGCGCGCGCGTAATGAAGAAGGCCGTCGCAATCCTTACTCCGTATATGGAAGAAGAAAAGCGTCGTACCGGAGCAGTGCATGTGAACGCTGGAACTGTACTCCTAGCTACCGTGAAGGGCGACGTTCACGATATCGGAAAGAACATCGTAGGCGTAGTGCTTGGCTGCAACAACTTCCGCGTCGTTGATCTTGGTGTGATGGTTCCGGCCGATAAGATCCTCGACACTGCCATAGAGGTCGGTGCTGATGTGATCGGTCTTTCTGGTCTTATCACACCATCACTTGATGAAATGGTGCATGTGGTAAAGGAGATGGAGCGTCGACACATCACAACTCCACTCTTGATTGGCGGAGCAACGACCAGTAAAACACATACCGCCGTGAAGATTGCGCCCAATGCGTCATTCCCAGTTGTCCATGTGTTGGATGCATCACGTGCCGTACCAGTTGTGGGCACGCTACTCAGTGAAGATCAGCGCGATGCGTTCGTTGCTGCGACACGAACGGAGTACGAACGGGTTCGAACCGACTATGCATCGCGGAGTGACGCAAAGAATTACCTCACGATTGATGCTGCTCGTGCTAAGGCGCTGCGGCTTGATGCTGCAGCCGTCGCCCCTGCACCAGCGCACAGTGGTGTCATCAGCTTTGATGATGTTCCACTCGATGAGTTGCGTGCGTTTATCGATTGGACGCCGTTCTTCCTCTCGTGGGAGTTGCGCGGACGTTATCCTGCAATTCTCACAGATTCAGTCGTTGGCGTGGAGGCGACCAAACTGAAGCATGATGCCGACGTTATGCTTGATCGCATTGTCGCCGAACGTCTGATAACAGCTCGTGCTGTGTGCGGATTGTTCCCTGCACATCGTCAGGGTGATGATGTTGTTCTCGACAATGGCATCGTCTTGAATTTCCTACGTCAGCAGTCTGTCAAAGCGCCTACACTGCCGCAGTTATCGTTGGCGGATTTCATTGCCTCGCGTGACGAACTGCCGCCTGGAGCGAGCGATCACATCGGTGCTTTTGTTGTGAATACGGGCGTCGGCGTTGATGCGTTGTGTGCTGAGTACGAAGCCATGCATGACGACTACTCGTCGATTATGGTCAAGGCTATTGCAGATCGTCTCGCCGAGGCCTGTGCTGAGTGGTTGCACAAGCGTGTGCGCACCGAGCTGTGGGGCTATGCGACGAGCGAACAACTTACAAGCGATCAACTCATCGAGGAATCGTACCAAGGTATCCGTCCAGCTCCCGGCTATCCGGCATGTCCTGACCACACGGAAAAAGAGAAGCTGTTTGCCTTGCTTGATGCAGAGAATGCTGTTGCTGTATCGCTTACCGAATCGTACGCGATGTCGCCCGCATCAAGTGTAAGTGGTTGGTACTTTGCACACCCGCAAGCGACGTACTTTGCTGTGAACAAAATCACGTCGGACCAACTCGATGCGTATGCCAAGCGGAAGGGATGGTCGCGTGATGTTGCCGAGCGCTGGCTAGCTCCAAATTTGAGCATGTGACGACACAGCCAGCACGTTAGAATTGGATGTTTAATCCGATCGATGGGAGAAGTCCAATACTCTGTTGGAGTTCTACCGAGGACGTCTGCTGATTGAACCGTACTGCGTTCGAGTTACGTCGTCCCGTTACGTTCTGGACATCGATGTAGGCGATTAACTGCCAGCCCGAGAAGAACCAGCGTTTGTCGATGCGCACATCGAGCGCATAGAAGAATGGAAGACGATCACCTTGATTGTAGTAGGCGAAGTCCAGCGTACCGATCGGGAATCCCGTTTCGGTAGCGCGCTCAGGCGTTGTTATGTACGGCGTTGTTGGTAGGCCTTGTGACAGGCGTAGCTTGCTGCTGATTTCCCATTCTGCATCGGGACGCCAGCCGATGGCAATTGATCCAATGATAGGGGAGTCGAACGCGCCCAAGCGTGCTACGCCATCTGCAGCAGTGAACTCTGTGCGATTGAGCGAGATCGAAGCAAGACCATATATCGGGATGGCGGTGCTGAGTTTCTTCTGAACGAAAAACTCAAGTCCGTATGCAATACCGGTGCCTTCGGTTGAAAGTGGCTCAAGCCCGAAGGGTATGTCGTTATATATATCGTCGAAGCCCCCTGGCGAGAGAACAGCTTGGGGACGGAATGTGCGAATTGGATATGAGCCGTAGACCTTGTAGTAGGCCTCAACTTGAATCTTTAGGTCTTCCGAAGCGATCCACTCCCAACCCAAGATAACTTGATCGGCGCGGAGCGGACGGAGTGCTGACGCATTTGAGGCATCACCTATCATCCAAATGAACTGTGGCGCTTGGTAGTAGCGACCTCCGCCAAGACGGAGTGTCATCTCGGGAGCCACAAGATAGCTTACGGTGGCTCGTGGAGCGAACACGAGCTTGTCTTGCTGCAGGAAGCCATAGTACTCGCCACGTCCACCGAGAACCACCTTGAGTCGGTCTGTAGCCAACCAGTCTATCTGACCATAAACACCTGCACGGAGCGCCGTAAAAGTCGTGTCGACGCGCAGTGGTGCCGGGCTGCCAACCTGATTGCGTCTGGCAAAACCAGGAAGTGTGATGTCGTATGCCAGATTGCTGGCGTAGCGGACGATAGCACCAGCATTGATCTCAAGATCTGCTTGCGGAAGTAGGACAAGATCTCCACGAAGGGAGTTGTCGCCCTCGTATGTTGTTGTGTTGAACACAACGTTCGCGAGTGAATCCTGTTGCGTTGTGTTGTAGGCCGTGAATGTTCGTCCAAGCGTCACGTTGAAGTACCCGTTGGACAACAGGTGTCGCCAGGTTAGACCCGAAAAATACTGGTCCTGCGATGGCGCTGAAACACGGCTATTTGAGTAACGACTATCTGCCGAGTCGTTGTTGAATTTGATCTGATCGAGCGCGCCTATCGTCAGAAATGTCAGTTTATCCTTCGAAGACAGATTGTAGGCGAGCTTGGCAGAGAAATCCCAGTACTCCGGGATGAACCCGAATCCTGCAAGCGTGAAAATCAGGTCTAGATAACTGCGTCGTGCCGACAGGAGGTACGATCCATGTTCGCCGATCGGGCCCTCAGCTATCACACCAAAGCCAGTGGCGCTCAGATTTACCTCGCCAGCAAACCGCTGGTCGTTGCCTTCTCGAAGTGACAGATTCGTGACTGACGAGAGGCGATCACCATACTTCGGACCAAATCCACCGGTCGAGAGTGAAACCTCACGTACGAACGCAATGTTGATCAGCGAGAGAGGCCCACCCGATGAACCCTGTGATCCAAAATGGTTGATGTTTGGCACCTCGATGTTATCGACCACGAAGAGATTTTCAAAGGGAGCTCCTCCTCGCACAGCGAGATCGTTCCGTCCACCTCCCGCAACAGCGACACCCGGAAGAAGGGCAACTGCGCGGATGACATCTTCCTGGACGCCAGGTGCGCGGCGTACTTCCTCGCCTGTGAGAAGTTGCGTTGATGTGATCGCCGTGCCGTCCCGCTTGAACGCATCCGACACAACCACGGCCTCAGAGAGTTGCACCGTGCCCTCCGACAGTCGAATCACGAGTGTCGCGGGCTTGCCAGGGCTTACCACGACGTCGTTGGTGAGGTCGCTTGCGAATCCAACGAGCGTCGTCTTCACGGCATAGATTCCGGCCGGTACCTTTGTAACAACAAACCGTCCGTCCTTCTTCGTTACAGCTCCTCGTTTCGTCCCAACAACCACTACCGTGGCTCCGGCAACGGGCTGTTGTGTAACCATGTCCACAACCTGTCCCGAAACAACACCTGTTGGAGCTTGCAGTCCTGTTGAGTCGGTCTGACCATACAGGCTGGTCGCAACACCGAGTGCGAGAATACATGTGACAATGCGAACGAGTGCAGTCGTTGGCATACAGCTCCTGATTTGAACATGGACGTAAAGGCATGGAACAGCAATCGATTGTGCAAAAGTTCCGCTTTGCGAACATCGATCTTGATTCTAGCTTGCCAATATGCGTTCAGCAACACAACCGATCCGTATCGCTGTTATTGGTTCCGGCGCGGGTAGTAATGCACGGGCTCTTTGTGCCTATGCACAAGGTGCGCTCTCGTCGTATCAGGTGAGTCTGATCATAAGCACAAAGGGTTCCGCAGGAATCGTCGGTGTAGCCCACGAATTTAGCGTACCCTGTTGTGTGCTTGAACGCACAGAGACGTTCGAGCAGGAAGTACTCGAGACGCTCGTGTATCATCAAATCGACGTTCTGCTGCTTGCCGGGCTTCTGCGGCACCTGCCGACAAGCGTCATTCAGGCGATGCATGGTAATGTGATGAACATCCATCCATCCCTGTTACCACGGCATGGCGGGAAGGGAATGTATGGCGTTCACGTACACCGCGCGGTGCTCGCAGCAGGCGATCACATCACCGGTGCGACGGTTCACCTTGTGACAAAGGACTACGATGAAGGGCGAGTTGTTGCAAAAGAACAACTCTCCGTTCGCCTCGGCGAGTCGGAATCGGAACTTCAAGAGCGTGTGAAAGCTCTCGAACACCGGCTCTACCCTATGGCTGTTGATAAGTTCTGTGCCGAGCTCGCAGGCTCGGTATGTTTGGTGCAAATTCCTTGATAAATCGGGATGTGCGGCACTCTAGGTAACTTTTTCTGCTGGTGAAAGTTGATACTTCGAAGCCGTTCTGTGAAGAAAATCCGACAATTATTGTGTCAGTGTGAAGAAAATGTTTGACAATTCCGATCGAAATCACAATTTTATCGGACGCTCCCTTCACAGCGCGGGGTGCGTTATGCCTTGTTCACTAGGAAAATGATCGAATTTTACTTTTCGTACTTGTTCACTGTTTAACAGAGGTTTGCATGAGCCGCAGACTCCTACTTCTTGCTCTCATCACGGCTATGGTCGGCAGTACGCTTGCCTACGCTGGAGACGGGAAAGATGGTGAGGATGTGTTGCGAAAGAGTGGTAGCCGGGCACCTGTGTCCTCCTACCCGCGTCCGTTTATTGAAACGGGAGCCAACTCGCGACTATCCCCACAAATCTCCACGGGGTACTATTTCGTTGACTCGGATGACGAAGCGCCAGATTTCTGGCGCCCAGATCCGACACTGTTCGTGGATACACTTACGGAGCCAGGAACGTGGCGTCGCATTGTATCCGGTCCAAAGCAATTCGCGGCAAGCTACTGGACGGATCCAGCGCAGAACACCTATGGTGGCTGGGCTTTCTTCCGTAACCCAGCAGGTACTGGGAACGATTCCACGAACGACGCCATCGCGGGTCCGATCTCGATCGGCTTTCCGTTCTATTTCAATGGCGTACGGCAAGATTCGTTCTACGTATCGACGAACGGTCTTATTCTGTTGACGAATCGTCGTTATTTCTACGAATACGACAATTTCGGGTTCCCGTCGAATCGTACCCTTCTTGAAGTGACGCCTGGCGTCTTCTCGATGTACGATCCAGCTTCTGACGACACTCGCGGACGTTCAGGCAACGGCACAACAGACGTTACACTGGACAACTGGGGTTTCGACATGGCTACTGGCGGCGCACCTACCAATGCAACTGGAGGTATTCGCTCTGGCGCAAACATGCGTCTTGAGAATATTTCATCGCTGTTTGGTGGACGTCTGCCGCAGGTTATTGCGCCAGCATGGGATGACCTTCAGGTATCGGTATACAACACTGAGAACAGTGCTGTTGACGATTTCTCAAAGGTGTATTACAAGCGTTCACCGTCAAATGATCGTCTCGTGATATACTATGTGAATCTCACGCCGATCGGTGCCAAGACGGGTGTAGTTGGTGGTGTGACGCATAACGTCACATTTGCTGCTAACAATCGTCCTGGTATTGGCGAGCACTACCGATTCTCGCTCCAGGTATCGCTCAATCGTAATGACAGCTCGGTTGTCGTTCAGTACGAGCGATTCTTTGGCATTGCCCCACGCAATGCCCTGCAGCCGCACCCAGCAAGTGTGTGGATGCGCTGTAACTCAACAGTTGGTGTTACGGGCCCAGCTCGTCGCCTAAACTGGAGTGGTTTCCCTGTAGCTATGCCTGCAAGCACGAT
>CAMCXP010000073.1 GCA_945883395.1 Melioribacter roseus P3M-2 | reverse complement strand
TGTTGGACGTGAGAAGAATTTCGTGAAGAAGATGTGATTGATGCCATTAGCCACACGCGTAACTCTTATGGCTGGCGTATCTTTGCTCGTTCTCGTTCATAGTTTGTCTTGGCATGATACTCTCTCATCGTTGGCTTCAAACATTTGTTGATCTCGATCCAGCTACGTGGACGCCCGAGCGGGTGTCGACGGTGCTGACAGACCTCGGACTGGAGGTTGAGCATGTCGAGAATATGGCCGAGACACTTCGCGGATTCGTCGTTGGACATGTCCTGACGAAGGAGCGACATCCAAAGGCCGATAAGTTGTCGGTATGCACCGTCGATGTGGGTGATGGTTCGCCCCGCACCATCGTGTGCGGTGCACCGAATGTTGATGCCGGGCAAACCGTTCCGGTTGCATTGGTTGGTGCACGCGTGCCAACGGCCGACTTCGTGATCGAATCACGTCCGCTCCGCGGTGTTACCTCGGAGGGAATGATTTGCTCGCAAGCTGAGCTTGGCCTTGGCGAAGATCACAATGGTATCTGGATGCTTACCACATCTGCAGCGCCTGGGACGCCCCTTGCCACTGCACTTGGTCTTGATGACGTGATCTACGATGTGGCTATTACACCAAATCGTGCAGACTGTGCGTCGCACGTTGGCATCGCACGCGATCTGCTTGCCTACAAGCGTGTCCATGAATCGTCTGCACAAACCGATCTGCGCATGCCGTCGATTGATGTGCCGTCGCAGGGTTCACCAACCGCCGTTGATGTGCGCGTCGAAGCAGAAGATCTGTGTCCGCACTACATCGCACACGTGGTCACCAACGTCAAACCAGTCGAGAGTCCGTCGTGGCTCAAAGATCGGCTAACAGCACTTGGTCTGCGTCCGCGCAATGTGATTGTGGACATCACGAGTTACATCAACATGGAGTTGGGCCAGCCCCTTCATGCATTCGATGCAGCAAAACTCGACGGTAACACGATTGTTGTGCGCCGCGCACATGCGTCGGAACAAACGTTTCGTACCCTCGATGGAAAAGATCGCACACTTACATCTGACATGCTGATGATCTGCGACGCAACACGTCCGGTTGCGCTCGCTGGTGTGATGGGCGGCGAGAATGCAGAAGTTGATGAGCACACGACAACCGTCGTGATTGAATCTGCCTTCTTCGCGCCAACATCCGTTCGTCGCACGGCAAAGGCGCATGGGTTGTCGACTGATGCCTCGTACCGCTTTGAGCGCGGCGTGGATCCAGCCGGTGTTCGCCGTGCTGCCGATCGTGCCGTCGCACTGCTGTGCGAACTCGCCGGTGGCATGCCGGGTGCACGCGTTGAAGTTGGCGCGCCACTTCCTGCGCCGCAACCGATCACCTATTCGCATGATCGCATTCGCACACTTGTTGGCATCAACGAGTCCAACGAGCGTATTGATCTGATGCTCGCATCTGTTGGATGTGTCTGCGCGAATAACACAGCTACTCCTCCTACGTGGCGCGCCGACCTGCAGATCCAAGCTGATCTCGCGGAAGAAGTCATGCGCCTGTACGGCATCAATGCAATCCCTTCGTCAACCACTGCGCATCTGTCGCTGTCGGGCGATCGACTCCCCGCGCATCTGCGGGCAGGGGGCGAGCATGGCCGCACATTGCGCGATCGTGTGCGCACGATGATGGTTGCACGTGGGTATTTCGATTGTGTTACGAACGTGCTAACCGGACCCGATGATCACCTCGCGTCGGACGCATCGGAACACGTCGCACTCAAGAATGCACTCGGCAAAGAATTCTCGACGCTGCGCACATCGTTGATTCCATCACTGCTGCGCGTTGCATCACGCAACCTGCGTCATGGACAAACCACGGTGAGGCTTGTTGAGCTCGGCTCGCAGTTCCGACGTGATGCAGCACTGCCAGTGGGCGTGCATCAGCACGAGATGTTGGCACTGTGTTGTGCCGGCAGCTCAGAGCATCACTGGAGCGCCCCCTCACGTCCGATCGATCTCTACGATCTGCTCGGCGACGTGCAAAGTGTGCTTCCAAATGTCACCGTGCATCCAATCGATGCGCCGATCGCAGGGTTCTCACCAAATGCCGTTCACCTGCGTGTTGGCGATGTATCTGTTGGTGTCGCAGGTGAGGTAGATGCCGCGCTTGCAAAGCGGTGCGACCTAGATCGTCCGCCAGTTGTGGCCGTGATTGATCTGCGCGCGCTTCCACAGCAGCAACGCACGTTTACATCGGTCGGACAGTTCCCGGCGGTGCGGCGTGATCTTGCGCTTGTGGTGATGGAAGAGATTCCTGCTGGTCGTATACTTGATGTGGTTCGGGAACTCAACATTCCATTGCTTCGCTCTGTAGGTGTATTCGACGTCTATCGCGACGCATCAATGGGCGAGGGCGTCAAGAGTGTCGGGATAGACATGACGTTTCGGTCGGATGAACGCACGCTGGTCGACAGTGACGTCGACACAGCGATAACCTCTATCATCGACGCAACGGCCAAGGCACTCGGTGCCCACGTCCGTGGCGCAACAGTCGTATGAGCAACGTATGATACCGCAACAGCAGCCGGAACATGATCACGACGCATCGCTCTTTGTAGAGCAGAATGCAGCGTCGGCTCCCGATTTGCAGCACGCTATCGAGCACTTCTGGAATGCCGTTCGCAAAAGCGCCGAAGTGATCGTCACGCTTCGTCAGGAAAACACCATGCTGCAGGCGAACCTTGCAGCACGTAAGGCATCGGAAGACGAACTCCTGCATCGGGTCGATCAGTTGCTTACACGCATCGAAGAGCTCGAGCGCGACCGCGCCGAGCAGCAGAAACGTCTTGAGGTACAACCGGCGGTTGTAACCGTCGACACCTCGCAGATTGACGACCTTCAGGCAACCATCCGCGAGCTCACCGAGAATCTCGAACAGGCACGTGCCCATCAGCAAGCCCATGGTCTCGAGCGGGAAGCCCTCGAACACCGACTCGTGGAGCTCGAGCGTGCCGCGACCATCACCGAGGGGTCCTCAGAGGAGCGCACAGCCCTCCGTGACGAGATAGCGGACCTCCGCCAGCAGCTCGATCAGGCCATGTCTATAATCGAGCGTTACCGTGCCGCCGGACTACCGCATTTGGAAGATCCGGAGACGGAACACCAGATGTCGCTCTTTGGCGTTGCCGCTGCACGGCAACTCTTGACCGAGGAAGAACTTACAGAGTTGGCTGCGCGGCTCGACTCCGTAGCAGATCGCGTGTCGGAATTGCTCGGTATTTCATAAATTCACGCTTCGACAACGAATCACAAACCGACACCCATGTCGAAAGCGATACGAGTTACGATTGGTGGAAAAGACCTTACTCTTCGCGGTAACGATGAAGAGAAGATCAAAAAATCAGTGCGCGAAGTAAACCTCCAGGTTCAACATCTACAGCAAACACTTCGGGAGCAATCCACACCAACACTCACGATTCTTGCTGCACTTAACATTGCGGAAAAGTTCCTCGATGTGCAGGAGCAGCGTGCGAAGGATCTCGAATTGGTGAACGACGAGCTCACGAAGATGACTGAATACCTGGATCGCGCCTGGTCGCAACCCCTCTCGTAACACGACCCGCCGATGCATGACGTGACGGTGGAGCGCTTTGCCGCATTCCACTACTGTTGTCGCACGCTTGAAAAAGAACCATACAAGTTTTTTCATTCCAGGGAATCAGGCTCTGACCATCCATGGCAGGCCTCACTCGTGAACACACGAGAATGATCCGAGTGCCAGGGGCACCGGGGCGGTTCGGCCGCAGTCATTCAGTGGACGTCAGCGGTGGCCAGGATGATACCCACTGTGCGGTACCTTTGGTTCTTTTACCAACCGAAAACAACCGGGCTTCGGTCCGGGGTAGTGGATGCGGCTCTTTTATTTCATCTGCTTATATAGGCGTTCAGCCGTCTGTGAGCAGGACGACAAGGAGTAACGCAGTATGGACTCAACTTTGTTGACGGGAGTCATCGTTGGTGCGGCTATTGCACTGGTGGGCTTCCTCATCACGTATTTCAGTGGAAAGAAGCTCGCGGCAGCGGCGCTTACAGATGCTGAATCCAAGGCCAAGGCGATCGTCAGTGACGCCGAGCATAAGGCCGATGGTATTAAGAAGACGAAGATCGACGAAGCGGAAGACAAGTTCCGCGAAATGAAGCGGAAAGCCGAAGCAGATCGCGACTCAAAAGAAGCAAAGCTCAAGAATGTCGAAAAGGAACTTCGTAAGCGCGAAGAGGGGATCGATCAAAAGCTGGAAGTGATCTCGAAGAAGGAAAAGCAGGTAGCAACGCTTGACGTTGATTTGCAGTCTAAAGCCAAGCAGATTGAAGCAAAGACCGCGCAAGTCAGCGAAATCCTTGACGAGCAGACGACCCGTCTCGAGCGAATCACGGGTATGAGCCGTGAAGACGCGAAGAAGTTCCTCGTCGACAACATGATCAACGAAGCAAAAGCAGACGCAGCTCAGTTGGTTAAGGATATCCGCGATGAAGCCAAGCTCAATGCACGTAAGGAAGCTCAGCGTATCGTGCTGATGGCGATCCAGCGTACAGCGTCAGACCACTGTGTTGAGTCGACGGTGTCGGTGGTGAATTTACAGTCGGAAGAAATGAAGGGGCGTATCATCGGCCGTGAAGGCCGTAACATCCGTGCGTTCGAAGCTGCCACAGGAATCGACCTCATCATCGACGACACACCGGAGGCAGTCGTGATTTCCGGCTTCGATCCGTTCCGTCGTGAAGTTGCACGTACGTCGCTTGAGCGACTGATGGGAGACGGTCGTATCCACCCAGCACGAATTGAAGAAGTTGTTGAAAAGGTCCGTAAGGAACTCGAAGAGGAGATTGTGCGCGTTGGTGAGAATGCCTTGATGGAATTGGGCATTCACAACATTCACCCTGAAATGGTGCGCTACATCGGTAAGATGAAGTATCGTTCTTCGTACGGACAGAACCTGCTTGCGCACTCAATTGAAGTAGGATTCCTTACCGGTATCATGGCAAACGAGCTTGGTCTTGATGTGAGCCTCGCTAAGCGCGCCGGCTTGTTGCACGACATTGGCAAGACGATCGACCGTGAACTTGAAGGTCCGCACGCGTTGCTCGGTATGGAGCTCGTAAAAAAGTACAAGGAGCATCCGCTCGTCGTCAACGCTGTTGGAGCGCACCACGACGATATCGAAATGGAGTCGCCAATCGCTGTTCTTGTGCAGGCTGCCGACTCGATTAGTGGTTCACGTCCGGGTGCACGTCGTGAGTCGCTCGAGAATTACATTAAGCGCTTGCAGCAGCTGGAGGAGATCGCAACGTCGTTTGATGGTGTCACAAAGACCTATGCGATTCAGGCCGGACGTGAAGTGCGCGTGATGATCGAGCCAGATCGTATCGACGATTTGCGCGCCGATCAGCTTGCTACAGATATTGCCACACGCATTGAGTCTGAGATGGAATACCCTGGTCAGATCAAGGTCACGGTGGTCCGCGAACGTCGTTCAACGGCAATCGCCAAGTAGGGTCAAGAGCCCTGTCTCGACCGGACTCGACTCGACAATAGCCCATAACGAACGCGGGCGAGACACTGTGTCTCGCCCGCGTTTTCATTTAGTTGGCATTGTTCTGGCCGTCTTCATCGTTCTCTTGGTCGTCATCATCATCATCATCATCATCATCTAGGGCATCGAGCATATCGCCCCAGAACGAGCCTTCAGCAAGCGCAGCTGGATCGATGCGTTCGATTGCGGTTGCGCACCGCTCGATGATAGCGTCGACATCCTCGCTGGTGTCGGACTCAAGGCTGCGCCATGCTTCGAGGCATAGGAGGAAATGTCCGACGGATGCGTTCACGAATTGCTGGGCGTAGAACCCCCATTCACAATCAAGCAAGACAACAACGCCATCGGCGCGCTCATCGATACAGAGAGCGTCGCCGAGGGATGTGGTACCAATGCGCCAATACGCCGAAAAGAAGTCTGCACTCGCGTCTTCATCATCTTCAGGTATCTCTATCACCGTCGATAAACGAACAGGTGTTTCATCAAAGGTGATCTCCGGCTCTGCAGTGGCAGGCAGACCGGCCTTCGTCAGGACGTCGATCGTTGTGCTTGGTGCGAGCAGATCACGGATAGCGTCGGCCGACACGGCACGAAGCGGAGCACCCTTCCAGGAGCGTGCCAGAACAGCAGCAGGCGGGAGAGCCTCTGTTGGAGCTTCGAGTGAAAGCGCTCGCAGAAACAGCACTGACGTGACCGTCATGTGTGCGATGTAGACGGTGTCGACAAGATCCGCGTTTTCGGGATCGTTCTCGAGTGCGTCTGCTGCGGCGTCGCGCGTATCAGCTAGGAGATCGAGTTGGTCGTCGGTGAGAGATGCGAGTTGCTCAGGATGTTCGAGCAATTCGGGTAGTCCAAGGTCGAGAAGTGTTTGATGCATGCACGAAGCTACGGATTCCAACGCTATCGGAGGTTACAGTGCGAGGATTACCACGCCGGCAACGGCGAGAACAGCACCGACAACCGAGCGCCATGGAAGAGCGGTGCGTTGGGTTATTGCCGCACTTGCAATCACCACAAAGGGAACCATCGACATAATTGTCTGAGCTATCGCAACATTCAGATTTCGCGCCGCGATGAGCGAGCACGTGACGCCAATAATGGGTCCGAACAGCACCCCCAGATACATCGCGCGTGCTGCAGGGCGATCAACAAATGCCTCGCTGAGCGGACGGTGTGGTGCGCGACGAAGTATGTCGAAGACATACGTGCCGATGAATGCAACACTCATGCGCATGAAGGTTGCATGAAAGGGTGTGATATCCCCTGAGCCCGACTGTAAGCCAATCTTTGCAACGACCAGTCCAGCCCCTTGGCACACCGCTCCGCCAAGTGCGAGAACGATGCCCAGCGTAAACGAGCCAAACCCCTCGCTCTGCACCTCGTGTCTCTCCTGCGCGTTGTTCATCGCATACATCACACCACCTATCGATAACACCATGCCAATGATGTCCATTATGGTGAGCGTCTCGCCCAACACACCGAAGCCCACAACGGCCGCCGCCGCAGGGGCAATCGTGCCGAGGATGCTTTGCCGACGAGCGCCCAGTATGCGTAGCGACGTAAAGCCCAGATGGTCGCCAATGGTGAGACCGATCACACCGCTCAGGCCGAGCCATACCCACTGGTCGAGGGTTGAACGTGTAATGATCTGCCAAGGCCACCAACCTTGGACGACGCAGCACAGAACCGCCGTTGCTCCAACCGCTAGCAGTAGCCGCGTGCGATTCAACAATCCTGGGTCGATCGAGCGGGACGCACGAAAGAACACCAGGGTGCCGAAGGACCATGAGAACAGCGTTGTGAACGCCGCAATGAAACCAAGAAGCATACCGTTTCCTGTAAAATGACAAAGGGCGCAGTAGCGCCCTTTGTCTTACTTATTCTTCTTCTTGTGACGGTTCTTACGAAGCCGCTTCTTGCGCTTGTGCGTGGCCATCTTATGGCGCTTGCGCTTCTTTCCACATGGCATGGGATCCTCGACGAATGCAGTGAATAAACGTGATGTTTTACTGTTGCTGTGTTGCGGTGATCTCGTCAAGCGCCAATGATGCACGCTTGCCGTAGTCGGTTGTCGGGTTAACATCTCGGCACTTGGTGAACCATACAACCGCTTCGTCGAGTTGATTCATCTGACCATACATGGCGGCAAGATTGAGTAATGCCGCTTGATTGGTCGGTGTCCGGACGATAACCCGCTTCATTTCATCGATACCCTTGGTCTGTTTCCCGGAGGCATATATGGCGTACGCATAATCAATGCGAACCATCGTGTTACCAGGGTCGACGGACGTGAGGAACGACCGATAAAACCGAACTGCCTTGTCAAATTCCCCAATGTCGTAGCTGATGTTCCCCGCAGAGATCAACAACATACTATCGAGAGGACGTGCGCGGAGTGAATCTTCCACCACACGCAACAATCCAGAAAGTGACTGCTTGCGCTTTGTCATGCGCTGCTGTAACGAATCGGCGCGCTGTTGCTCTCGCTTCAGCGCCTCCCGCTCCGTTGCCAGCCCCTTGCCTGTCTCAACATCTTGTGCTACGCGGTATCGAACAACGGCATATGATCCTCCGGCAACGAGGCCTGCAGCGAGAATGATTGCTGCGGCCAATCTACCTGGTCTCATAGAGTTGTCGATTCCGGCTTTACAGGTGCGCCACGAAGTTTCTCATGGACCTTTTCTTGAAACTCTGAGCTCACCTTGAACGCGGGGATGAACCGCTCTTCAAGGGGAACAGGGTCCCCAGTGCGAGGGTTGCGAGCCATTCGGGGCTTGCGACTCTTTACGCTGAAGACACCAAATCCGCGCAATTCGATACGATGCCCCTGTGAGAGAGAATCAATGATGCTCAACAGGAATCCATCAACGACAGCCTTCGTCTCGAGCTTGGTAAGCCCGGTTTCGCTGGCGATCTTATCTACGATATCGGCTTTTGTGACGTTCAACGCGGCCTCGTGGTCAACGATACAATACTCCGCTCCGACTTGCGTACCCAACCCATTGCAAAACCATTGGCGTACGAAGGGCAAACATACGAAAGCCCCTTATTCTGCACAAACTTAGCCCCAAACAAATGGGGGCAAACTTCTGTATCTTTGAATCTTCGTACCGTAGGGAGGAAGCGTGACCTGGTCCCAGGAAGTGGTTCCAGCAGAACATCAGGACATTCATACGTTGCTACGCGACACCGAGCGACTGCCGCGCCACATCGCCATGATCATGGACGGCAATGGTCGGTGGGCGCAGGAACGTGGTCGTGTACGTATTGATGGTCACCGCGAAGGGATGGAGAGCGTGCGCTCGGCTGTGAAGACATGCTCGCAGTTAGGCGTTCGTTATCTCACGTTGTATGCCTTTTCGATTGAGAACTGGAAGCGACCTGTTCCTGAGGTGCGGTTCCTGATGTCGCTCCTTGAATCATATCTCGCACGGGAAGTCGACGAGCTCGATGCCAATGACGTGCGGATTCGCACAATCGGCAAGACGAACTCTCTGCCAAAGTCGGTGCAGCGCATGCTGCAGACGGCGATGGATCGTACGAAGGAGAACACGGGTCTGACGCTGACACTTGCGCTCAGCTATGGCGCACGCTGGGATCTGGCCCGCGCCGTGCAGGTTCTGGCAATGGATGTCCGACGCGGCAAGGTGTCGCCGGAAGATCTCACCGAAGAGACGATTTCGTCGTACCTGCAAACTTCCTACATGCCAGATCCTGACTTGATTATCCGCACGAGCGGAGAAATGCGGTTGTCGAACTTCCTCCTGTGGGAAGCAGCATATGCCGAGATTTACGTCACAGAGCAGTTATGGCCGGACTTCCGCAGCCGCGACCTTTATCGCGCGCTCAGCGAATTCGTCATGCGCGAGCGACGATTTGGTCAGACATCGGCACAGCTAGCTAAATCTTCGGGGGAATCCCCACGCACAACGTTGGAGCGAATTCTGCATGCGCTTCGTTAAATCGCTTGTGTTCGTCGTCGTGGGTTTGGTGATGGCTGCTGGCGCAATGGCGCAACAGCCCGCGCCGCGCTATCCAATAATTGCGGGTATCTCGGTTGAAGGCCTCACCGAGGGCGCCGACATGGCTACAGTGATTGCGTACTCAGGTCTTCGCATCGGTCAAGAGGCGCGTCCGGATGATCTGGTGATGGCGGTGCGCAATCTTTGGAATCGTCGCACCTTCAAGGATGTCAGTATCGAGCGCGAGCGTGAGACAGCATTGGGTGTCTTCTTGGTGATGCGTGTGACGTCCATGCCACGTCTGCGCAAGATGATTATTACTGGCAACGACGAGCTCTCGAGCGACGAGATCATGAAGGCTGCGGACCGGCGTCAGGGCGATATCATCTCGCCGTATGACGAGTATCTCGTGCGCCAGGCGATCAAGAAGGCGTACGCAAAGGAGGGTCTGCTTTTTGCTCGTGTCGAAACCAACGCAGTTTCGACCGACTCCTTGAACTTCATCGATCTTAATGTATCGATTGTAGAGGGAGCTGAATTCAACGTAGCCGAGATCGAGATCATCGGCAACACGCTCTTTCCCGATGCAGAGATCGCCGGTGCGTTTGAGGATACAAAGACAAAGGCATGGTACGAGATCTGGGCGTCGTCAAAGTTTGACATTGAGAAGTACGATGACGACAAGCAGAAACTACGCGACTGGTTTCTTGAAAAGGGGCTTCTCGACGCAGAGATACTAGGCGATACGGTGATCTACGACGAGCAGAAGCAAACGGTCAAGATCCAGATCACGATTAAAGAAGGTAAGCCGGTCGCTGTCCGCAATGTTTCGTTTCAGGGCAACACCGTTTACCGCGAGCAGATACTCTTGGCACGTCTGGGAATCTTACCGGGCGA